>NZ_JBHWIR010000212.1:0-12059 GCF_042731835.1 Kitasatospora sp. NPDC059817
GGCGAGCTCTCGCGCGCGGGCCGCGGCGCCCCCCGGCCCTCTCATCGGGCGCCCGCCCCCCGAACCATCGACAGGGGGGCGGGCACCCCCCCCCCCGCGCCCGCCGCCGCGCTGCTCGCCCTGCTGGCCGAGCCCCGGCCGGAGCCGGAGTGCGCCTGGCGCGAGGGCCGCCCGTGGGTGCCCCGGCTGGGACCGGCCGAGACCGTAAGCGGTACCGCCACTGCCCCCGACGTCGGTACCGCAGCCGAGGGCTGCTCACTGCTCACCCCCGGCGCCCGCTACCTGGTCACCGGCGGCCTCGGCGGGATCGCCGCCGAGCTGCTGCCCGGCCTGCTCCGCGACCACGGCTCCCGGCTGCTCGTGATCGGCCGCACCGACCTGGACGCGCCGACCGCCGAGGCGGCCGAGCGCCGTGCCGCGCTGCACCGGCTGTCCTCCTACGGCGGCCGGGTCGACTACCGCCGCGCCGACGTGACGGACCCCGAGCAGCTGGCGGCGGTGGTCGCCGAGGCCGAACGGGACTGGCAGGCGCCGCTGGACGGCGTGCTCCACCTGGCCGGCAGCTACCGGCTCGCACTGCTCGCCGACACCGGCCCCGACGACTGGCGCGAGGCGGTGCGCGCCAAGACGACCGGCACGGACCACCTCGTCGAGCTGGTCCGGAAGCGGCCCGGCGCCCAGTTCGTCGGATTCTCCTCGATGGTCGGCTTCCAGGAGGCCGTCGGCTCCACGGCGTACGCCGCCGCCAACCGCTACCTGGAGAGCGCCGTCGAACGGCTGCACCGGGAGACCGGGGCCCCGGCCTGGACGATCTCCTGGGGCCTGTGGAGCGGGGTCGGCATGAACCGTGCCACCGACCACGAGCAGGCCGCCGCCGACCGGGGCATCGCCGTGCTGAGCGCCGCGCACGGCCGCCGACTCGCCTCGCTGCTGCTGGCCGCCGCCCCGGGCCGCTGGTACGCCGGGCCCGACCCGAGCGCCCCCGCCGCGCGCCGCCGCCTGCTGGCCACCGCACCGCGACCGGTCCGCGAAGCGCCCGCCGCACGGCCCGCCGGACGGCCGGCCGACGAGCGGGCCACCGCACCGGCCGCAGCCGTACCGCCTGGCCCTGGCAGTCCTGCCCACGCCGCCCCTACCCCTGCCACCGCCCCTGCCACCGCCGAGCTGCGCCGGGCCGTCCTGGACGCCTTCGAGGCCGTCTTCGACACCCCGCTCGACCCCGGCCGCCCGCTCGCCGAACTCGGCATCGGATCGCTCCAGTTGATGCGGGTGCACGGCGCGCTCGGCGCCGTCCTGCCGACGCCCCCGGCGCCCACCGAGCTGTTCCGGCACCCCACCGTGGACGCCCTGATCGCGCACCTGACCGAAGTGCCCACCGCGTCCACCGCAGCCACGGCCGCCACCGCCGCGCCCGGCGGCGACCGCCGGGTGGCCATCGTCGGCCTGGCCCTGCGCTTCCCCGGCGCCGACAGCCCCGACCAGTACTGGCGCAACATCGTCGACGGCGTCCGCAGCACCACCCGCTTCACCGAGGACGAGCTGGCGGCGGCCGGCCTGCGCCCGGCGGAGTACCGCCACCCCGACTTCGTCCCGGTGACCGGCGCGCTGCCGGACACCGACCACTTCGACGCCGAGGCCTTCGGCATCAGCGGCACCGAGGCGGCGCTGATGGACCCCCAGCAGCGCCTGCTGCTGGAGATCTGCCGGCAGGCCCTGGAGGACGGCGGCTACGACGCCCCGGACCCGCGCCGCCGGGTCGGGGTCTTCGCCGGCACCGGCATGACCCTGTACGCGCTGCGCAACTACTACCAGCACACCCTGGCCGCCACCGCCGACCCGGCCGAGCCGGTGGCCGCGCTGCAGACCGCGATCGGCAACCAGGCCGACTTCGCCGCCACCAGGGTCGCCTACCGGCTGGGCCTGACCGGGCCGGCGATCGGCGTGCAGACCGCCTGCTCCACCTCGCTGGTCGCGGTGCACCTCGCGGTGCAGTCACTGCTGGCGGGCGACTGCGACCTGGCACTGGCCGGGGCCGCCGCCCTGCACACCCCGCAGGCCGCCGGATACCGCTACGAGGAGGGGTCGATCCTCTCCCCGGACGGCGCCTGCCGGGCCTTCGACGCGGCGGCCGGCGGCACGGTCGGCGGCAACGGCGTCGCGGCCGTCCTGCTCAAGCGCCTGGACCGGGCCCTGGCGGACGGCGACACCGTGCACGGCGTGATCCTCGGCTCGGCCGTCAACAACGACGGCGGGCTCAAGGTCGGCTACACCGCGCCCAGCGTGGACGGGCAGGCGGCCGTGGTCGGCCGGGCCCTGGACCTGGCCGGGGTGCCGGCCGAGAGCGTCGGCTACATCGAGGCGCACGGCACCGGCACCCCGCTCGGCGACCCGATCGAGTTCCGGGCGCTGGCCCAGGCGTTCCGCGCCCGCACCGAGGCCGCCGACTTCTGCTCGCTCGGCTCGGTGAAGCCCAACATCGGCCACCTGGACACCTGCGCGGGAATGGCGGGGCTGATCAAGGCCCTGCTGGTGCTGCGGCACGGCACGATCCCGCCGCTGGTCAACTTCAGCCGCCCCAACCCCGCGCTGGAGCTCGACGGAAGCCCGTTCCGGCTCTCCGCCGAGCGCCGGGACTGGCCAGCCGGCCCCACCCCGCGCCGGGCCGGGGTCAGCGCGCTGGGCGTCGGCGGCACCAACGCCCACCTGGTGCTGGAGGAGGCGCCGGCGGCCGCAACCGGCATCGCCGACCCGCGCCCCGCCCCGACCGTGCTGCCGCTGTCCGCCCGCACCGAGCAGGGCCTGACCGCCCTGGCCGGCCTGCTCCGCGACCGGCTGGCCACCGGGCCCGCCCCCGCCCCCGGCGACCTGCCGCTCACCCTCGGCGGCGGCCGCCGCGCGCTGCGCCACCGCCTCGCCGTCACCGGCGCCGACCCCGACGAGCTGCGCCGGGGCCTGGAGGCCCACCTCGCGGGCCGCACCTCCGGCGCCGTAGCCGTTGCGGGCCTTATCTCCGGTGCAGCACCTGTTGCGGGCCGCACCTCCGGCGCCGTACCCGTCCACCGCGAGGCCCGGCGCGGCGACGTGCAGCCGGTGCTGCTGTTCACCGGCCAGGGCGCCCAGTACCGGGGCATGGCCGCCGAACTCCACCGCGCCTTCCCGGTCTTCCGGGCCGTGCTGGACGAGTGCGACCGGCTGCACCGCGACGCCTGGGGCGAGCCGCTGCTGCCGCTGCTGTTCGACGCCGTGCCCGAGGGAGCCGACGACGCCTGGACCACCGAGGCGGCGCAGCCCGCGCTGTTCGCCCTGCAAGCGGCCTACCTTCGGCTCTGGCAGGAGCTCGGGCTGCGTCCGGCCGCGGTCGCCGGGCACAGCGCCGGCGAGTACGCGGCCTTCCACGCGGCGGGCGCGCTCGACCTCGCCGACGGGATGTTCCTCACCGCGGTGCGCGGACGGCTGATGCACCGGGCGACCGAGCCCGGCGCCATGACGGCGGTGATGGCCGGCCCGCAGCGGCTCGCCGCACTCGGCGACTGGCTGCCCGGGGTGGAGCTGGCCGTGGTCAACGGCGCCGGCCAGTGCGTGCTGGCCGGAGCGCCGCGCGAGATCGCGGCAGCCGAGGCCGTGCTGGCCGCCGACGGTGTGACCACCGAACGGCTTGCCACCGACCGGGCCTTCCACTCCCGGCTGCTCGACCCGGTGCTCGACCCGTTCCGCGAGCAGCTCGCCCGGCTGCGCCTGCGGCCGCTGACCGTACCGCTGGTGAGCAACCTGGGCGGCGAGGTGCTGGCCCCTGGCACCGTGCCCACGCCCGACTACTTCGTCCGCCAGACCCGGGAGACCGCGCGCTTCGACCTGGTCCTGGCCGCGCTGGACGGGCAGGGCCACGAGCTCTTCCTTGAGCTCGGCCCGCACCCGACGCTCACCGGCATGGGCCGCCGGGAGCTGCCGCACCGCCACTTCGTGGCCGGCGCCCGGCGCGGCGCACCGCCGGAGCGGCAGTTCGGCGTCGCGGCCGCCGCGTTGTGGTCCCACGGCGTCCCGCTCGACTGGGCGCGCTTCGCCGCCGCCCGCGACTGGCCGGACGGCCCGGCCCGCCGCGTGCCCCTGCCGACCACCGTCTTCCAGCGCCGCCGCCACTGGTTCACCGCCCCCGACCGGCCGACCACCGAGGACTCCGCCATGCACCAGGCACCGCCGCCCCAGCAGCCCGTTCCGCCGTCGGCCGTACCCGAGGCCGCGTCGGCACCCGGCCCGGCGCCCGTCGCAGTGACGCCCGTATCGGCGCCCGCAGCGAGCCCCGAGCAACTGGCCGAGGAGGCCGTGCTGCGCCAGGTGCTGGAGCAGACGGCCCGCCAGCTCGGCCACGACGAGGGGTCGGTCGGAGCCGACGAGCCCTTCTTCGATCTCGGCGCCGACTCGCTCTCGATGATCAACATGATCCGGGACCTGGAGCGGACCTTCCGGGTACGGGTCTCGATGCGCGAACTGTTCGAGGCGGCGGACACCCCGGCCCGACTGGCCGGGCTGATCGCCGGCCGGCTGGAGCCCGCCGTCCGGGACGCGCTGCTGCCGGCCGCCGCACCCGAGCCGGCGGCGGCTCCGGCAGCGGCTCCGGCACCGGTCCCTGCCGCCGCCCCTGTTCCCGCCCCGGCAGCGGCACCGATACCGGCTCCCGCACCCTCGCCCCAGGTGATCGCGCCGCCCGTCCACCTCGCTCCGCCCGTCCCGCCCGTCCCGCCCGCTCCGCCCGTGCCCGCGTCGCCGCCCGCGCTCGCCCCGGTGGCCGACGGCACCGGCCTGATCGAGCGCCAGCTCGCCTTGCTCGGTCAGTTCTCCGACCTGATGCGCGACCAGCTCGGCCTGCTGGCCGGGACCGGGGTGGCGCCGCCCGGGCTCCCCGGGGCTGCCGCCCCCGTCGCCCTGCCACCGGCCGCCGCACCCGCCGTCACCCCAGCCGTCGCTGCCCCCGCCGTCACCCCGGTCGCCGCCGCACCCGCCCCCGCGCCGGCCACCCCGCCCGCCCCGCAGGTACACGGCCCCCGGGTGACCGTCTCCCGGGAGTCCGGCATGGCCTCCGGCGGCCTGACCGAGCAGCAGCGCGCCCACGTGGACGAGCTGGTCGCCCGCTTCACCGCCCGGACCGCCGCCTCCAAGGCGGTCACCCGCCGCCACCGGCGCACCCTCGCGGACAGCCGCGCCGTGGTCGGCTTCCGCTCCGCGACCAAGGAGATGCTCTACCCGCTCGCCGCCCGCCGGGCCCGGGGCTCCCGCCTGGAGGACCTCGACGGCAACACGTACGTCGACATCACCATGGGCTTCGGCGTCCTGCTGTTCGGCCACGACCCGGAGTTCGTCTCCGACGCCGTCCGCGAGCACCTGGCCGGCGGACTGCGGCTGGGCCCGCGCGGCCCGGAGACCGGTGAGGCCGCCGAACTGCTGGCCGAACTGACCGGCACCGAGCGGGTCGCGTTCGCCAACTCCGGCACCGAGGCGAACGCCGGGGCGATCCGGCTGGCCCGCGCGTACACCGGCCGGGACAAGATCGTCATGTTCGAGGGCTCCTACCACGGCCACTTCGACCACACCCTGGGCCGGACCGTGGGCCGCGGCGCCGACCGGGAGACCGTCCCGGTGTCGATCGGCATCCCCGGCAGCGCGGTCGCCGACCTCGTGGTGCTGCGGTACGGCGATCCGGAGAGCCTCCAGGTGATCGAGGAACTCGGCGACCGGATCGCCGCCGTGCTGGTCGAACCCGTCCAGAGCCGCCACCCGGGGCGCCAGCCGGTCGAGTTCGTCCGCGCGCTGCGCGAACTGACCGCCCGCCGCGGCATCGTGCTCGTCTTCGACCAGATGCTCACCGGCTTCCGCCCGCACCTGCGCGGCGCCGAGGGCTTCTGGGGCGTGACCCCGGACGTCTCCACCTACGGCAAGGTGCTCGGCGGCGGCTACCCGATCGGCGCGATCGCCGGGCGCGCCGACATCCTGGACGGGATCGACGGCGGCCACTGGGA
This sequence comes from Kitasatospora sp. NPDC059817, assembly GCF_042731835.1. Classification (NCBI taxonomy): domain Bacteria; kingdom Bacillati; phylum Actinomycetota; class Actinomycetes; order Kitasatosporales; family Streptomycetaceae; genus Kitasatospora; species Kitasatospora sp. NPDC059817. The sequence continues at coordinate 6,012 of NZ_JBHWIR010000212.1, forward strand.
CTACGGGGACGACAGCTACCCGCCCAAGGACACCACCTTCTTCGGCGGCACCTACATCCAGCACCCGCTGGCGATGACCGCCGCGGGCGCCGTGCTGCGCCACCTCAAGGAGTCCGGCCCCGGCTTGCAGGAGCGGCTGAACGCCCGTACCGACGAGTTGGCCGCGACCCTCAACGGGTTCTTCGAGGAGGAGGATTTCCCGCTGCGGCTGGCCCACTTCGGCTCGCTGTTCCGGTTCGAGCCGCGGGCGGACATGGAGCTGCTCTTCCCGCAGCTGCTGACCCGCGGGGTCTACGTGTGGGAGTGGCGCAACTTCTTCCTCTCCACCGCCCACACCGACGGCGACCTGGAGTTCGTGGCCGACGCGGTCCGCGACTCGCTGCGCGACCTGCGGCGCGGCGGCTTCTTCCCGGCCTCGCCCGGGGTACGGCTCCCGGCCCCGCGCCCGGCGGCCGCACTGCCGGCGCCCGCGGCGGACGACCGTACAGGCACCGGCACCACCGGCACCGGCACCACCGGCACCGGCACCGGCCAGACCGGTACCGGCCACACCGAGCCCGCCGGGACGCCCTACCACCCGGTCAGCGACCCGCAGCGCCCCGTCGACTTCAGCCTCTACTTCTTCGGCGACTACCCCCTGGACTCCCCGGAGGACGAGAAGTACCGCATCGTCCTGGAGAGCGCCCGCTTCGCCGACCGGCACGACTTCCACGCCGTCTGGCTGCCGGAGCGCCACTTCCACTCCTTCGGCGGGATCTTCCCCAACCCCTCGGTGCTGGCCGCCGCGCTGGCCCGGGAGACCACCCGGATCCGGCTCAACGCGGGCTGCGCGGTCCTGCCGCTGCACCACCCCGTCCGGGTGGCCGAGGAGTGGTCGGTGGTCGACAACCTGTCCGGCGGCCGGGTCGGCCTGGGCTGCGCCAGCGGCTGGCACCCCAACGACTTCCTGTTCTTCCCCGAGAACTACGGCGGCCACAAGGAGCTGATGCACCAGCAGATCGACACCGTCCGGGCGCTGTGGCGCGGCGAGCCCTACCGGGGCCGCAACGGCAAGGGGGAGCCGATCGAGGTGACCCTGCACCCGCGCCCGCTGCAGGAGCAGCCGCCCATGTTCACCGCGATCGTCGGCAACCCGGACAGCTTCCGCGAGGCCGCCCGGCACGACCTGGGCATCATCACCAACCTGATGACCCAGGACGTCGCCCAGCTCGCCGAGAACGTCGCGCTCTACCGGCGCACCCGGGCCGAGCACGGCCTCGACCCGGAGGCCGGCCGGGTGGTCGTGCTCGTCCACACCTACCTGGGCGCCGACCTCGCCACCGCCCGCGAGCAGGCGTACCGCCCGTTCTGCCACTACCTGCGCTCCTCGCTCTCGCTGTTCGGGCAGATGGCCAACAGCCTCGGCCTGACCCTGGACTTCGAGAACACCCGCGAGGAGGACCTGGAGTTCGTGCTGGAGCGCGCCTACGAGCGGTACTGCGCCTCCCGCGCGCTGATCGGCACCCCGGAGAGCGTGCGGTCGGTGCTGGCCGAGCTGCGGGCGGCCGGCGCGGACGAGATCGCCTGCTTCGTGGACTTCGGGCTCGCCCCCGACCAGGTGGCCTCCGGCATGCCGCACATCGACGCCCTGCGCCGCTCCGCCCAGCGCGGCGCCCCGCTGTCCTACGCGCAGCAGCGGATGTGGTTCCTGCACCGGATGCTGCCCGACACCGGGCAGTACAACGAGGTCAAGGCCATCGAGCTGGACGGCCCGCTCGACCCGGCCGCACTCGACACCGCGCTGCGCGCGCTGGTCGAACGGCACGTCGGGCTGCGCACCGCCTTCCGCGAGCAGGACGGCGAACCGTTCCAGCAGGTGCTCCCGGTGCCCGAGGGCCCGCTGCTGGAGCGGGTCGCGGCCGACGGGCCCGAGCACGAGGCGGTGGCCGCGCTGGTCGCCGCCGAGGGCACCCGCCGCTTCGACCTGACCGAGGGCCCGCTGTTCCGGGCCCGGCTGCTGGAGACGGGGCCCGACCGGCAGGTCCTGGTGCTGTCGATGCACCACATCGTGATCGACACCCTGTCCACCGTGGTGATCACCCGGGAACTGGGCGAGCTGTACCGGGCCGCCCGGGAGCAGCGCCCCGCCCGGCTGCCGGTGCTCACCACCACCCCGGCCGCCGAAGCCGTCCGGGAGCGGGCCGCGGTGGCCGCCGGGGCGTACGACGAGAGCCTCGCGTACTGGCGCAAGGTGCTCGGCGGCGACCTGCCGGTGCTGGCCCTGCCGACCGACCGGCCGCGCCCGGCGGTGCCGGACGGCCGGGGCCGCTCCCACGTCCGTCAACTGCCCGCCGAACTCTCCGACGGCCTGCGGGACTTGGCCCGCAGCCGCCGCTCGACCCTGTTCATGGTGCTGCTCACCGCCTTCGCCGGGGTGCTGCAGCGCTACGGCGGCCAGGACGAGGTGGTGCTGGGCACCCCGGTGGCCAACCGGACCGAGGGCACCGAGGACCTGGTCGGCTTCTTCGTCAACACGCTGGCGCTGCGGCTGGACCTGTCCGGGGAGCCGGACTTCGCCGAGGCGCTGGACCGGGTCCGCTCCAGCGCGCTGGACGCCTACGAGCACCAGCAGCTGCCCTTCGAGGTCCTGGTCCAGGAGCTGAACCCGCAGCGGGACACCAGCCGCAACCCGATCTTCCAGGTCCTCGTCGAGTTCGAGAACCACGCCGTCTTCGAACTGGACCTGCCCGGGGTGACGGCCCGCCCGCTCGACGACGTGGTGGACCGCTCCGCCTTCGACCTGTCGCGCTTCCTCACCAACCTGCCGGACGGCATCCGCTGCCACGTCGAGTACGCCGAGGCCCTGTTCGACCGGGCCACGGTGGACCGGCTGTTCGACGCCTTCGAACGCCTGCTCACCGCCGCCGTCGCCGACCCGGCCCGCCCGCTCGCCGAGCTGACGGCCGCCCCTGCCGACCCCGCCCTGGAGTGCGGGCCCGAGGCGCAGCCGGCGCCCGCGCACCCGCTGGCGGCGGTGGCCGCCGTCGCGGCCGCCCGTCCCGACGCCCTCGCGGTGGTCGCCGCCGACGGCACCGGGACCGACTACCGGACGCTGCACGCCCGGGCCGGCGAGCTGGCCGGCCGGCTGCTGGCCGCCGGGGTGCGGGAGGGCAGCCGGGTGGGCGTGCTGCTGCCGCGCTCGGTGGACCAGGTGGCCGCGCTCCTGGCGGTGCTGCGCCTCGGCGCCGTCCACGTGCCGATCGACCCGTTGCAGGGCCCGGAGCGCTGCCGTCTGATCGCCGCGGACAGCGCGCCGGCCGTGCTGCTCACCGCCTCGGACGCGGACCTGATGGGCCTGTCCCTGCCGACGGTCCTGGCGGACACCGATGCCGATGCCGACGCTGTCGCCGCCTCCGCCGAACTGCCGCCGCTGCCCGCCCCCTCCGCGCAGGCCCCCGCATACCTGCTGTACACCTCCGGCTCCACCGGCCGCCCCAAGGGCGTGCTGATGCACACCCTCGGCCTGTCCGCGCTGCTGGCCTGGAACGTCGCCGAGCACCCGGCCGCCCGCACCCTGCAGTACGCCTCCTGCGGGTTCGACGTCAGCGTCCAGGAGGTGCTGACCACGCTGGCCGGCGGCGGCACCCTGCTGCTGATCGAGGAGGAGACCCGCTACGACGTGACGGCGCTGGCCGCCGTGGTCCGCGCCACCCGGGCCGAGCGGCTGCACCTGCCGTACACCCCGCTGGCCGCGCTGGTCGACGCCCTCGGCGACGAACCGGTGCCCCACCTGCGCGAACTGATCGCGGGCGGCGAGCAGTTGCTGCTCACCCCCGGGCTGCGGGCCTTCCTCGCCCGCAACCCCGGCTGCCGGCTGATCAACCACTACGGCCCCACCGAGACCCACGCCGTCACGGCCGGCGAGGTCGCCCCGGACGGACCGGACCACGCGCCGATCGGCCGCCCGGTGCCGGGCACCCGCATCCTGCTGCTGGACGCCGCCGGGCGCCCCGTCCCGCCCGGCGCGGTCGGCGAGATCCACGCGCTCGGCGTCCAGGTCGGGCTCGGCTACCCCGGCCGGGAGCAGGAGAGCGCCGCCGCCTTCACCGACACCCCGGAGGGCCGCCGCTACCGCACCGGCGACCTCGGCCGCTGGCGGCCGGACGGCACCCTGGAGTACCTCGGCCGCGCCGACCGCCAGGTCAAGGTGCGCGGCTACCGGATCGAGCCGGGCGAGGTCGAGACCGTACTGCGCTCCGTCCCGGGCGTGCGCGGCGCGGCCGTGACGGCCCGCCGCACCGGGACGGGCACCATGCTGGCCGGGTACGTGCAGTGCGCCGCCGCCGAACTGCCCAGGGTCCGCGACCACCTGGCCGACCTGCTGCCCGAGCACATGGTGCCGGGGCTCTGGGCCGCGGTGGCGGCGCTGCCCTTCACCGCGCACGGCAAGCTCGACGTTGCCGCTCTGCCGGAGCCGCTGCCGCTGGGCGCGGGCCGGGCCGCCGTCGCCCCGGCCACCGAACTGGAACGCACCGTGCAACGGCTGTGGGAGGAGGAACTCGGCCGCCCCGCAGGCGTGGAGACCTCCTTCTTCGACCTCGGCGGGCACTCGCTGGCCGCCACCCGGTTGCTGAACCGGGTCCGCGAGGCCACCGGGATCCGGACCGGCGTCCTGGACTTCTTCCGCCGCCCGACCATCCGCGCGATGGCCGCCCAGCAGCCGCAGACCGAGGACCGCCAGGCCCCGGCCTACGAGGAGGGCACGCTGTGACCCCTGTCGACGATGGCTGGCACCGGCTCGTCCGGCTGCTCGACGAGCGCGAGATCGTCCTGCGCACCACCGGCGACCGGCTCGGCTACCTGGCCCCGCCCGGCGCGCTCGACGAAGAGGCCACCGGGCTCGTCCGGGCCCACCGGGAACGGCTGCTGGCCACCCTGACCGGCTCCGGCACGGCCCTCGCCGCCGCACCCGCCGGGGTGGCGCAGCGCCGGATGCACCGGGCGCACGCCCGGGCGGCGGACCCGGCGGTGTGGAACATCACCCAGCGGATCGCCCTGCGCGGGCCGCTGGAGCCCGAACGGCTGGCCGCCGCGCTGACGGCGCTGACCGGGCGCCACGAGAGCCTGCGCACCAGCTACCGGGACACCGACCTGGGCCTGCTCCAACAGGTGCTGCCCAACGCCCCGGTGCAGCTCCCGGTCGCCGACCTGCGCACGCTCACGCCCGGGGCGCGGGACGCGGCGCTCGCCGAGGCCGCCCGGGCCGAGAGCGACCGCCCCTTCGACCTGGCCACGGCCCCGCTGCTGCGCGCCCGGCTGCTGCGGCCCGCCGACGACGCGTGGGTGCTGCTGCTGACGCTCCATCACATCGCGGTCGACGGCTGGTCGTTGGCCACTCTGCTGGCCGACCTGGGCACGCTGTACGGCCCGGACGGGCGGCTGCCGGAGGACCCGGGCCGGATGACCGACCACGCCTGCTGGGAGCGGACCGTGGTCACCCGCGCCGCCGTCGCCGCGGCCGCCGACCACTGGGCCAAGACCCTGGACGGCGTCGCGTCGACGGCGGAGCTGCCCACCGCCCGGCCCCGCCCTGCACAGCGCTCCGGGCGGGGTGCCACGGCCGCCTTCCGCCTCCCCGCGGCACTGGCCGAGGCGGTGGGCCGCTACGCCGCCGCCCGCTCCACCACCGCCTCGGCCGTCCTGCTCGCCGCCTTCGCGCGGCTGCTGGGCGAGCTGAGCGGCGCGGCGCAGACCCTGGTGGTGCTCTCCCACGCCAACCGCACCCGGCCGGCCGACGAACGGGTCGTCGGCCTGCTCACCTTCGGCCTCCCGATCCGGCTGCCCACCCGCTCCCCGGGCGGGTTCGGGGAATCGGTCGACACGGCCGCGACGGCGATCGCCACCGCCCTCGACCACGCCACCGTCCCCTTCGGCCTGCTGGTCGAACCGCTGCGCGAACGCGGCGTCCGGCTGCCGGACGCGTACCCGCAGGTCCTGCTCACCGTGCAGAGCACCCCGCCCGCCGGCGCCGCGCCCCCCCCCCCGGCCCGCCCGGGCGCGGACCGTGGC
>NZ_JBHWIR010000213.1:0-12052 GCF_042731835.1 Kitasatospora sp. NPDC059817
CAACCCGGCGTTCGTCGGCAAGGGCATCCCGAACCCCGGCTTCTCCGACGACGACCGCACCCCCGACCCCGCCCGCGCCCCCGGCCGCCCGGCCGGGGGCTCGGGTGCGTCCCGGGCCGGGAGGTCAGCCGCCGGCGAGCCGGCCCGGGTCCGCGACGACGGCCCGCACCACGCCCACCGCGGCGCCCAGCAGCGGCCCGCGCCGGCCCAGCCGGGACACCGTCAGCCGCTCGTCCGACCAGGGCCGCACCGTCACCCGGGCGGCCAGCTCGGCCCGCATCGCCGGCAGCAGCCAGGGCGCCAGTCGGGCGTAGCCGCCGCCCAGCACCACCTCGGCCGGGTCCAGCAGGTTGACCGCCCCGGCGGCCGCGATGCCCAGCGCCGAACCGGCCCCGGCCAGCACCGCGAGGGCCGGCTCGTCCCCGGCCCCGGCCCGCCCGGCGAGCAGCGTCACCCAGTCGCCCCGCGCGCCCGCCGGCCCGGCCGCCCGCAGCACGGCCGCCTCCCCCGCGTACTGCTCCAGGCAGCCGTGCGCGCCGCAGGCGCAGCGGTGGCCGTCCGGGTGGACGGGTACGTGGCCGAACTCGCCCGCGTAGCCGCGCGCCCCGCGCAGCAGCCGCCCGCCGACCACGATCGCCGCGCCGACGCCGGCCTCGGCCGACACGTACAGGAAGTCCTCCGGCCCGCCGCCCAGCCACCGTTCGGCCAGCCCGCCCAGGTTGGCCTCGTTGTCCGCCTCGACCGGCAGCTCGGCCAGTTCGGCCGCGCCGGCCGCGCGCAGCGCCGGGCGCAGTTCGGCCGCCAGCGGGACGTCCCGCCAGCCCAGGTTGGCGGCCCGCTGGAGCACCCCGCCGGAGGTGCCGACCAGCCCGGGGACGGCCAGGGTCAGCCCGGCCGGGCGCAGGCCCGCCTCGGCGACGGCCGCGTGCAGCAGTTCGGCGAGGTCGGCCATCACCGCGGCGGGCCGGCGGCCCCGGTTGCGGACCTCGCGGCGGCGCCAGGTCCGGACCTCGCCGCTCAGGTCGACCACGCAGGCGCCGAGGTGCTCCACGCCGATCTCGGCGCCGAGGCCGCCGGGCCCGAGCGGGTTGAGCCCGAGCGCGGTGCCGGGGCGGCCGACCTTGCCGCTGGGCGCGGCCGGGCCCTCCTCGACGACCAGGCCGCCGGCGATCAGCTGTTCGGCGAGCGAGGAGACGGCGGCCCTGGTCAGCCCGGTCTCGGCGGCCACCTCGGCCCGGGAGCGCGGGGCGCGCGCGATCACCCCGAGCACCAGGGCCAGGTTGGCCCGGCGCATCCCCTGCTGGCTGGCGGGCCCGCTCCGAACCGCGTCCGGTTCCCCGCGCATAACCCTCACCTCACGGCCTTATGGGGCATCCCGTGGCATCTCGGGTGCAGCGTAACCGGGTTCGTACCTCGGGTGCGCCCGTTCGGCGGGCCGGGTGAAGACCCACCGCTGCATCGCCCAGAAGCGGAACAGCATCGCGGCGAAGGTACCGACGACCATCCCGCTGAGGAAGTCCGCGGTCTCCTGGACGAACGGGCCGACGTACGGCTCGCGCAGGTCCAGGGCGTAGCGGGAGAGTGCCAGCGGCAGGTCGTTGACGGCGATCGCCATGGCGCTGACCAGGAAGAACAGCAGTGCCTCGCGCGGGTGCCCGGCCGTCCGGAAGGCCCAGCGACGGTTGAGCACGTAGGAGACGACGGTCGAGATCACGGTCGCGACCGTCAGCGCGACCACCGGCTTGTGCTCCAGCACGGTGAACTTCAGCTCGAAGTCGGTCACCGTGGTGAGCACGAAGCAGGCGCCGCCGACCAGCAGGAACTTCACCAGCCGGCGGTGCCGCACCAGGAACGGACGCAGCCGGGCCGGCACCCGGGCCAGGGCGCGCTGCGTGGGGGACGGCATCTCCGCAGTGTGGCACGCGCAGACGCCGTCCTCCCGTCGATCCTCCCGCCGACCCGGCGCGGCCGGGTCAGGCCGCCGCGGCCAGGACCTTGGCCGGCTCCAGGGCCAGCTCCAGCACCTCCCGCACGTCCGCCACCGGGTGCACGGTGAGCCGCTCCAGCACCTCGGCCGGGACGTCGTCCAGGTCGGCCTCGTTGCGCTTGGGGATGATCACCGTGGTGACGCCGGCCCGGTCGGCGGCGAGCAGCTTCTGCTTCACCCCGCCGATCGGCAGCACCCGCCCGGTCAGCGACACCTCGCCGGTCATCGCCAGGTCGGTGCGGACCTTGCGGCCGGACAGCAGCGAGGCGAGCGCCGTGGTCATGGTGATGCCGGCGCTCGGCCCGTCCTTGGGGACGGCCCCGGCGGGGACGTGCAGGTGCACGCCGCGGTCGCGCAGCGAGGTGACCGGCAGCTCCAGTTCGGCGCCGCGCGAGCGCAGGTAGGAGAGCGCGATGTGCGCGGACTCCTTCATCACGTCGCCCAGCTGCCCGGTGAGGGTGAGCCCGGTGCCGCCGGTCTCGGCGTCGGCGAGCGAGGCCTCGATGTAGAGGACGTCGCCGCCGGCGCCGGTCACGGCGAGGCCGGTGGCCACGCCGGGGACGGCGGTGCGCCGCTCGGCCGGCGCCTGGGCGGCCTCCGGCACGTGGTGGGGCCGGCCGATCAGGGCGCGCAGCTCGTCCGGGCCGATCGCGGCGGGCAGTTCGCGCTCGCCGAGCTCGGCCTGGGCGGCGATCCTGCGCAGCACCCGGGCGATCGAGCGCTCCAGGTTCCGCACGCCGGCCTCCCGGGTGTACTCCCCGGCCAGTCGGCGCAGCGCCGCCTCGTCGACGCTGACCTGCTCGCCGCCCAGTCCGGCCTTCTCGCGCTGGCGCGGGAGCAGGTGGTCGCGGGCGATGACGACCTTCTCGTCCTCGGTGTAGCCGTCGAGGCGGACGAGCTCCATCCGGTCGAGCAGCGCCTCGGGGATGGCCTCCAGCACGTTGGCGGTGGCGAGGAAGACGACATCCGAGAGGTCGAGCTCGACCTCCAGGTAGTGGTCCCGGAAGGTGTGGTTCTGCGCCGGGTCCAGCACCTCCAGGAGGGCGGCGGCCGGGTCGCCCCGGTAGTCGGAGCCGACCTTGTCGATCTCGTCGAGCAGGACGACCGGGTTCATCGAGCCGGCCTCCTTGATCGCCCGCACGAGCCGGCCGGGCTGCGCGCCGACGTAGGTGCGCCGGTGGCCGCGGATCTCGGCCTCGTCCCGGACGCCGCCGAGCGCGACCCGGACGAAGGTGCGGCCCATGGCGCGGGCCACGCTCTCGCCGAGCGACGTCTTGCCGACGCCGGGCGGGCCGACGAGTGCCAGCACCGCGCCTCCGCGCCGGCCGCCGACCAGCCCGAGCCCCTGGTCGGCCCGGCGCTTGCGCACCGCGAGGTACTCGACGATGCGGTCCTTCACGTCGGCGAGGCCGGCGTGGTCGGCGTCCAGCACGGCGCGGGCGCCGGCGATGTCGTACGCGTCCTCGGTGCGCTCGTTCCAGGGCAGCTCCAGGACGGTGTCCAGCCAGGTGCGGATCCAGGGGCCCTCGGGGGACTGCTCGGAGGCCCGCTCCAGCTTGTCGACCTCCTTGAGGGCCGCGTCGCGGACCTTCTCGGGCAGGTCGGCGGCCTCGACCCGGGCGCGGTAGTCGCCCTCCTCGTCGGCCGGGTCGCCGTTGAGCTCGGCCAGTTCCTTGCGGACGGCCTCCAGCTGGCGGCGGAGCAGGAACTCCTTCTGCTGCTTGGCCACGCCCTCCTCGACGTCCTTGCGGATGGTGTCGTTGACCTCCTCCTCGGCGAGGTGGTCGCGCAGCAGGGTCAGCGCGTACTCCAGGCGGGCGACCTGGTCGGCCTCCAGCAGCACCTTGAGCTTCTGCTCGGCGGTGGCGAAGGGCGCGTAGCCGATGTTGTCGGCGAGCTCGCCGACGCCCTCGATCTGGGCCACCCGGTCGACGATCTGCCAGGCGCCGCGCCTGCGCAGCCACTGGGTGGACAGCGCCTTGTACTCCTTGACCAGCTCGGCGGCCCGGCCGGCCGCCGGGGCGTCCACCGAGGACTCCCGGAAGGGCGTGGTCTCCACCCAGAGGGCGGCGCCGGGGCCGGTGGTGCCGGCCCCGATGCGGACCCGGCGCACGGCGCGCACCAGCGCGGCCGGCTCCCCGTCGGCCAGCCGGCCGACCTGCTCGACGGCGGCCAGGGTGCCGACCGCCGCGTACGAGCCGTCCACCCGCGGGACCAGCAGGACCTGCGGCTTGCCGGTGCCGGTGGCCGCCGCGCGGGCGGCCTCGACCGCGGCGCGCACCTCGGTGTCCTTGAGGTCCAGCGGGACGACCATGCCCGGCAGGACGACCTCGTCGTCGAGCGGCAGCACGGGCAGGGTGAGCGGTGTGGACGTCGATGCCATGATCTCTCCCCAGTCAGTGAAGTTGAGTCGACCTGACTAAGGCCTGGCGTGCGCCGGATGTTCCCGGGGCGGTGTTCGCCGTGAGCGAACAGGAGGAGGGTGCGGAGCGAACGGGGGGAGGGCGCGGGAAGCGCCGTCAAAAGCACGCGGGAGCGGCACCCGGAAGGGTCAGCGCACGTCCAGGACCGGAGCGCCGCCCGGCGCGGGCGAGGAGCCCGCGGCCGGCGCCTCGACCCGGCGCGTCCGCGGCTTCGGCCGCGGCCGTCGGGCCTGGGCCCGGCGCAGCCAGCGCCACAGCGCCACCCCGGTGAGCACCGCGGCGGGGTGCCCCACGGCGGTGACCAGGTCCCGCTCGGTGAGGATCTGCTCGGCGATCAGCAGCCCGGCGCCGCCGAGCGCGACCAGCCGCCCGCGCCACGGCAGCAGCCCGGCCACCGCACCCAGGCAGGTGAGCACGCCGTAGCTGACGCCGATGTCCAGGTAGTCCAGCGCCGCGGTCTCCATCCGCCCGGTCTCCACCGCGGTGATCACCACGCCCTGGGACAGCAGCGTGGCCGTGACGTGCCCGATCGCGAAGACCGCCGCCGCCCGGGCGGGACCGATCCGGCGCTCCAGCGGCGCGAGGGTGACGGCGAATCCCCACAGGTAGGGCATCCACACCTCGCCGGCCACCCAGAAACCGCTGAGCAGCAGCGCGCGCAGGGGGTGCTGCAGGAGGTTGTGGCCGTCGGAACTGGAGGCCTCCTGCAGCCGCTGCACGAGTTCCGGATCGGCGAGTTTGGCAAAGGTCGTGGTGGCGCCCACCACGGCGAGATAGCCGAGGGTGAAGGGGTTTCGCCGGGGTGTCGGCACCCGCGCCAGCAGCCACTCGACGACGCCGGTGCGCAGACCGTGCCGGAGCATGCCGTACGGCGGGCCGGCGGGCGACGCCCCGACCCGTCCGGCACCTCGCCGCAGTCCAGCCATGCCGCCCTCCGCTCCACGCCGGCAGCCACCGGCCCCTCACCAGGTGCCCAACGTACCGGCGCGCGCCGCGGATCCCGCCCTGCGGGGCGTTGTCGTGGCCACGTTACGTCGAGGTTCTGAGAGGCATCTGAGAAAAGCCGGTGAAGACCGTCAGGAAACCGGTCGACCGGATTCCTGATATTGGTCCAGACCTTCTTCCGGCGGGCGCACCGGCAGGGGCTCTGACCGGCGACTTGGCGTCAACTCGACTGCATACGTACCGTTACGCAGAGAAAAATCGCCGGGTAAGGTATCGGCCCGTGCCCACTCGTGCAGTGGGCTCCGAGGGCGGCCCGACAGCCGGCCCACGGGCCGGAAACGTCCGGTCCACCTGCCGGGAGGCATCCGCTGTCCGTACGCTGCGAAGTGCGCGGGAGAAGTGGGCGGGCGACAATCCGCCCGCCGACCCGCACGCACGACGGGACGGCGGACCCGGCACAGTCCACGACGGAACAAGACTACGAGCGGAGCCCGCCATCCCCACAGGTGGCCGGCCCGCAGCCCTGGGGGCGGTGGCGTGACCGTGACAGAACTTCAGCAGGACAACAACCACAGCGGCGGCACGGTGAGCAGCCAACGCAGAGTGCTGGTGGTGGAGGACGAGCCGACGATCGCGGAGTCGATCGCGGCCCGGCTGGGCGCGGAGGGCTTCAAGGTCGCCGTGGCCCACGACGGGCCGGGCGCGGTCGACGGCTTCCACACCTGGCAGCCGGACCTGGTGGTCCTCGACATCATGCTGCCCGGCTTCGACGGCCTTGAGGTGTGCCGCCGGATCCAGGCGCAGCGCCCGGTGCCGGTGCTGATGCTGACCGCGCGCGACGACGAGACGGACCTGCTGGTCGGCCTCGGCGTGGGCGCCGACGACTACATGACCAAACCGTTCTCGATGCGCGAACTGGCCGCCCGGGTCAACGTGCTGCTGCGCCGCGTCGAGCGCGCCCAGCAGGCGGCCCGCACGCCCGCGCTCGGCTCGCTGCGCTTCGGCGAGCTGGAGATCGACCACGTGCAGCGCCGGGTCCGGCTCGCCTCGGGCGACGTCCACCTGACGCCCACCGAGTTCGACCTGCTCGCCTGCCTGGCCGCGCAGCCGCGCGCCGTGCTGACCCGCGAGCAGCTGCTGGCCGAGGTCTGGGACTGGACGGACGCGTCCGGCACCCGCACCGTGGACAGCCACGTCAAGGCGCTGCGCCGCAAGATCGGCGCGAGCTGGATCCGTACCGTCCACGGCGTCGGGTACGCGCTGGAGGCCCCGCTCTCCTAGCGGCGAGCCTCGGGCGACGGGCCTCCGGGGGGCCCGTGTCCCGAACTGCCGCGCACCACGCGGGGGACGTACGCGGGGATCACAGGGGACCAATGACCTTTCCACAGCAACGCAACGGGGACACCGGCGGCACGCGGTCGCAGACGCTGGCCGCCCGCGCCGCCCGCCGGGTCTGGGCCGACATCAGGCCGCTCGACCCGGTCCGCTCGATCAAGGGCAAGCTCGCCCTGCTGGTGATCGTCTCCGTCTTCCTGGCCACCGGCATGGTCGTCGTGGCGATCCGGTCCGAGACCCAGATCCGGATCATCATGGTCTTCTCCATGATCGCCTCGCTGCTCTTCATGCAGTTCCTCGCGCACGGGCTGACCGCCCCCCTGCGCGAGATGACGGCCGCCGCCCGCGCGATGGCCTCCGGCGACTACAGCCGCCGGGTCGAGGTGAACTCGCGCGACGAGATCGGCGAGCTGGCGACCACCTTCAACCAGATGGCCGCCGACCTGGGGGCCGCCGACCGGCACCGCCGCGAACTGGTCGCCAACGTCTCGCACGAGCTGCGCACGCCCATCGCCGCGCTGCGCGCCGTGCTGGAGAACGTGGTGGACGGCGTCGTCCAGCCCAATCCGGCGACCCTGGGGGCCGCCCTGGAGCAGACCGAGCGGCTCGGCCGCCTGGTCACCCACCTGCTGGACCTCTCCAAGATCGACGACGGCGTGGTCGACCTGGACGCCCGACCCTTCGAGGTGCGCGAGTTCCTGGACGGCGTGCTGCGCGGGGTCACCGTGGACGGCGCGACGGCCGGCGGGGCGTTCTCCCGGCGCGGCGACGTCCGGCTGGCGCTGGAGGTCAGCCCGACCGGCCTGACCGGCGTGGCGGACCCGGAACGGCTCCACCAGGTGGTCGCCAACCTGGTCGACAACGCCTGCAAGCACTCCCCGCCCGGCGGCACCGTGACGGTGCGCGCGCGGCCCGACGGCGGGCCCGGCGGCCTGCTGCTGGAGGTCGAGGACGAGGGTCCGGGCATCCCGCCGGCCGACCGCGGCCGGGTGTTCGAGCGGTTCAGCCGCAGCGGCACCGCGACCGCCCAGGGGCCCGGCTCGGACGGCGGCACCGGCCTCGGCCTGGCCATCGCCCGCTGGGCGGTGGACCTGCACGGCGGTCGGATCGCGGTCGCCGAGTCGCCGCGCGGCTGCCGGATCGAGGTCCGGCTGCCGGGGCAGCGCTGAGGGTCGGATGTGTCACAGAAGCGACACAGAGGTACACGAAGATCATTGGATGATCCGTATGGGGCTTTGTCCGGTTTTGTCCGGATATGCCCCATGGGTGGGCGCGATCGCTTCCCCTCAGATACGGCTTTCTAACGCACATTTTCAGCCAAACTGCAGGTCAGGACTGTGATCTGGGCGACGCCTGGGGCCCGGGGACTGCGCGATCACTGGTCAGGGGCGTAGCCTTAATCCCCGCTGTCCAAACATCCCAAAAGGAAGCGGAAGAGGGCGGTTGCCGCCGTGTCGCCACAGTCCCCTGAAACCCCCAATAGCTCGGCTAGCTCCACTGGCTTCGGTCCCAATGAGTGGCTCGTCGATGAGATCTACCAGCAGTACCTCCAGGACCCGAACTCGGTCGACCGAGCCTGGTGGGACTTTTTCGCCGACTACAAGCCCGGTACCGAGGTGACCCCAGTGACCCAGGCCGCGACCCAGGCCGGCCCCACGCCGACCCCTGCCGCTGCCCCCGCGCCCGCTGCTGCTGCTCCGGCCGCGACCGCCCCCGCCGCACCGGCCGCCCCGGCCGCTCCGGCGCCGGCCCCCGCGCCGCTCGCCGCAGCTCCCGTCGCGCCCCCGGCTCCGGCCCCGGCCCCCAAGGCCGCCGCCCCGGCCCCTGCGGCCGCTCCGGCCGCCGCCGCGGCGGACGCGCCCGCCGGCCCCGAGCTGATCCAGCTGCGCGGCCCGGCCAAGGCCGTCGCCACCAACATGGACGCCTCGCTGGAGGTGCCGACCGCGACCTCGGTCCGCGCGGTGCCCGCGAAGCTGTTGATCGACAACCGCATCGTCATCAACAACCACCTGCAGCGCGCCCGCGGCGGCAAGGTCTCCTTCACCCACCTGATCGGCTACGCCCTGGTCCAGGCCATCAAGGCCGCCCCGGGCATGAACTACAGCTACAAGGTGGAGAACGGCAAGGCCTTCCTGGTCAAGCCCGAGCACGTCAACCTCGGCCTGGCCATCGACCTGGTCAAGCCGAACGGCGACCGCCAGCTCGTCGTCGCGGCCATCAAGAAGGCCGAGACCCTCGACTTCTTCGGCTTCTGGCAGGCCTACGAGGACATCGTCCGCCGGGCCCGCGCCAACAAGCTGACCATGGACGACTTCACCGGCGTCACGGTCTCGCTGACCAACCCCGGCGGCATCGGCACCGTGCACTCCGTGCCGCGCCTGATGCAGAACCAGGGCACCATCGTCGGCGTCGGCGCCATGGAGTACCCGGCCGAGTTCCAGGGCTCCGCCCCGGAGACCCTGTCCCGGCTGGGCGTCTCCAAGATCATGACGCTGACCTCGACCTACGACCACCGCGTCATCCAGGGCGCGGCGTCCGGCGAGTTCCTGCGCGAGATCCACCGCCTCCTCCTCGGGGAGAAGGGCTTCTACGACGAGATCTTCGAGTCGCTGCGGATCCCGTACGAGCCGGTCCGCTGGGCCACCGACGTCGCCACCACCCACGACGACGAGGTCAACAAGACCGCCCGCGTCATGGAGCTGATCCACGCGTACCGTGTGCGCGGCCACCTGATGGCCGACACGGACCCGCTGGAGTACAAGCAGCGCAAGCACCCCGACCTGGACGTCACCACCCACGGCCTCACCCTGTGGGACCTGGAGCGCGAGTTCGCGGTCGGCGGCTTCGGCGGCCAGAAGATGATGAAGCTCCGCGACATCCTCGGCCTGCTGCGCAACACGTACTGCCGCACCGTCGGCGTCGAGTACATGCACATCCAGGACCCGAAGCAGCGCAAGTGGCTGCAGGAGCGCCTGGAGAAGCCGTACTCCAAGCCCGAGCGCGAGGAGCAGCTGCGCATCCTGCGCCGGCTGAACTCGGCCGAGGCCTTCGAGACCTTCCTGCAGACCAAGTACGTCGGGCAGAAGCGCTTCTCGCTGGAGGGCGGCGAGTCGCTCATCCCGCTGCTGGACGCCACCATCGACGCCGCCGCCGAGCACCGCCTCGACGAGGCCGTCATCGGCATGGCCCACCGCGGCCGCCTGAACGTGCTGGCCAACATCGTCGGCAAGCCGTACGGCAAGATCTTCGGCGAGTTCGAGGGCAACCTCGACCCGAAGTCGATGCACGGCTCCGGCGACGTGAAGTACCACCTCGGCTCCGAGGGCACCTTCACCGGCCTGGACGGCGAGACCATCAAGGTCTCGCTCGCCGCGAACCCCTCCCACCTGGAGACGGTCGACCCGGTCGTCGAGGGCATCGCCCGCGCCAAGCAGGACATCCTGGACCAGGGCGGCACCACCTTCCCGGTGCTGCCGATCCAGATCCACGGCGACGCGGCCTTCGCCGGCCAGGGCGTCGTCGCGGAGACCCTGAACATGTCGCAGCTGCGCGGCTACCGCACCGGCGGCACGATCCACCTGGTGGTCAACAACCAGGTCGGCTTCACCGCCGCCCCGGCGTCCTCGCGCTCCTCGATGTACTGCACCGACGTGGCCCGGATGATCGAGGCCCCGATCTTCCACGTGAACGGCGACGACCCGGAGGCCGTGGTCCGCGTCGCGCGGCTCGCCTTCGAGTTCCGCCAGGCGTTCCACAAGGACGTCGTGATCGACCTCATCTGCTACCGCCGCCGCGGTCACAACGAGGCCGACAACCCGTCGTTCACCCAGCCGCTGATGTACGACCTGATCGACAAGAAGCGCTCGGTGCGCAAGCTGTACACCGAGGGCCTGATCGGTCGCGGCGACATCACCATGGAAGAGGCGGAGCAGGCGCTCCAGGACTTCCAGGGCCAGCTGGAGAAGGTCTTCGCCGAGGTCCGCGACGCCGCCCAGACCCCCGCCCCGGCCATCGCCGGCAAGCCGGTCGCCGACTTCCCGGTCAACATCCAGACCGGCATCTCCCAGGAGATGGTCAAGCGGATCGCCGCCTCGCAGGTCAACCTGCCGGACTGGCTGACCGTCCACCCGCGCCTGCTGCCGCAGCTCCAGCGCCGCGCCGCCTCCGTCGAGGACAACACCATCGACTGGGCGACGGGCGAGACCCTCGCCATCGGCTCGCTGCTCATGGAGGGCCACCCGGTCCGCCTGGCCGGCCAGGACAGCCGCCGCGGCACCTTCGGCCAGCGGCACGCCGTCCTGATCGACCGCAACACCGGCGAGGACTACACCCCGCTGCAGTACCTCACCGAGGACCAGGCCCGCTACACCGTCTACGACAGCCTGCTGTCGGAGTACGCGGCGATGGGCTTCGAGTACGGCTACTCGCTGACCCGCCCGAACTCGCTGGTCATGTGGGAGGCGCAGTTCGGCGACTTCGTCAACGGCGCGCAGACCGTGGTGGACGAGTACATCGCCTCCGCCGAGCAGAAGTGGGGCCAGCACTCGGGCGTCACCCTGCTGCTGCCGCACGGCTACGAGGGCCAGGGCCCGGACCACTCGTCCGCCCGCCCGGAGCGCTTCCTGCAGCTGTGCGCGCAGAACAACATGACGGTCGCCATGCCGACCCTGCCGTCGAACTACTTCCACCTGCTGCGCTGGCAGGCGCACAACCCGCACCACAAGCCGCTGGTCGTCTTCACCCCGAAGTCGATGCTGCGTCTCAAGGCCGCGGCGAGTGCGACCGAGGAGTTCCTGTCCGGCTCCTTCCGCCCGGTCATCGGTGACAACACCGTCGACCCGGCGCAGGTGCGCAAGGTCGTCATCACCGCCGGCAAGTTCTACTACGACCTGGCGGCGGCCCGCACCGAGCGCGGCGTCACCGACACCGCGATCGTCCGGGTCGAGCGGCTCTACCCGCTGCCGGTGGCCGAACTCCAGGAGGAGCTCGCCCGCTACGGCGACGACGTCCAGTTCGTCTGGGCGCAGGAGGAGCCGGACAACCAGGGCGCCTGGCCGTTCATCGCGATGAACCTGGTCGACCACCTCCAGGTCGTCGTCGGCCGCAGCGCCAACGGCTCGCGGCTGCGCCGCGTCGCCCGCACGACGGCCTCGTCCCCGGCGGTCGGCTCGGCCAAGCGGCACGCCGCCGAGCAGCAGGCGCTGATCGAAGAGGTCTACTCGCTCTGAGGCCCTGACGGCCCCGAAGCGCTGGAGCACCGACGCCCGCGGCCCCCCCCCCCCCCCCGGGGGAGGGGGGCGGGGGCGGGCCCCCCGAACACGGCCCCGGGAAAACCCCACACCACGGAGTGTACCCCGGGAGC
>NZ_JBHWIR010000214.1:0-12040 GCF_042731835.1 Kitasatospora sp. NPDC059817
GGGCGGGTATTGTTTTAAACCACCCCCCCCGGGCCCCCCCCGGGGGGGGGGGGGGGCGGCCGTGGGCGTCCGCCGTCGCGCCCGGAGCCCCGGGCGCTACTGCTGCTCCCACGGCGGCCGGGGCGGGTAGTCGGGCGCCCGCCGCTCCGGCGGCGGCCCGGCCGGCCGGTCGCTGTCCGGCGGGGGCGGCCCGGGCCGGTGGTGGGGCCCGCCGCGGGCGGTGAGGCGGCCGCGGACGTTGTCGGCGGCCAGGACGTCGGCCCAGCGTTCCGGGTACTCGGAGGGGACGTCGACGTCGTCGCCGTCCTCCTCGCCCCACTCCTCCTCGGCGCCTTCGGCGAGGCCGAGTTCGCGGGCGCGCCGGGCCCGTTCGGCGGCGCGCCGGGCGGCGACCTCGCGGACCACGGCGGCGGCGGCCTCCTCCTGGGCGCGCTCGTTCTCGGCGCGGGCGTCGGCGGTCTCCAGGGTGGGCCAGCGGCGGTCTATGGCGGCGTTCATGGCGGCGCCGATGAGGACGGCCAGGGCGACCACGAAGATCCACAGCAGTACGGCCACCGGCGCGGCCAGCGAGCCGTACACCGAGGGGACCTCGACCGAGCTGACCAGGTAGATCCGCAGGGCGACGCTGCAGACGACCAGCACCACCAGGGCGACCAGGGCGCCGGGGACGTCCTCGCGCCAGGGGGTGGAGACGGGGACGGCCAGGTGGTAGAGGGTGGTGAGGGAGACGATCAGCAGCACGATGGCGACCGGCCAGTAGGCGGCGCCGACCAGTCCGGCGACGCCGGGCACGGCGTTCTCGATGAGTCCGGGTCCGGCCATCAGCAGCGGCAGCACCAGGGAGCTGATGACGAGGGCGCCGAAGTAGAGGCCGAGGGACATCAGCCGGGTCTTGACGATGCCCCGCTTGCCGTCGAGCCCGTACATGACGGTGATGGTGTCGATGAAGATGTAGAGCGCTCTGGAGCCGGACCACAGCGACAGCAGGAAGCCGATCGAGACGAGGTCGGGCCGGGAGTGGGCGAAGACCTGGTCCAGCAGCGGCACCACGACCTCTTTGACGGACGAGTCCGACAGGACCGTCCCGGAGGCCGAGACGATGTCGTGCTTGAGCCGGTCGATGGTGCCGGCCCCGAGGAACTCGTCGAGGTAGCCGAGGGTGCCGGCCAGGCCGAGGAGCAGCGGCGGGATCGACAGCAGGGTGAAGAAGGCCGCCTCCGCGGCGAGTCCGGTGACCCGGTACTCGACGCAGGTGTTGGTGGTGTCCTTGACCAGCTCCCACGCCGTACGGCGCCAGGCGGCCTGTTTGGCCGCGCGTCGGGAGCCCTTGCCCCGACGCCGGGAGGGCCGTTCGGGGTTCGGTCTGCTCGTCTCGCCTGCTGCTTGCACGGGTCTAACGGTATCGGGCCGGGGCCGCGCGGTTGATCTCCCCCGGGGTACGGGCGCGTGGACGGGCGCCGGGGCGGGGAGCGGCGGGAATCCCCGACTGTCTCACATAACGAAACATCAGCGTCCACCATCCGGATGTTAGTGGACCGCAAGTCCCGCGCCGTGCCAATCTCTTGCCATGCCGAGCGCCGGAACCACCCTAGTTGGTCGACTCCACGTCGATCTCCTTCGCGTGTCCAGCGCCATCTGTCCGGCGATCTGAGCCCACCCCGCCGCATCACCGCACCCGGGCGCCACCCACCTCGCAGTCCCCGCTGGAGCGGACGCGCGGGCGCCCGGCCGGCCACGGTCACTGCTCTCCCCGGCCCTGGGAATACCCGCAGGTCACAGCAGCACCGCACCGCCGCGCACCCCCAGCGACCCACCCGGCGTCAGAGCCATCTGCCCCGAAGGACTTCACCATGGCCACCACCCCCGAGACCGCCGAGCCCACGGCCGACCGCGCCGCCGCGCGACGCCCCGCCGCGCCTCGCAAGGTGACCCGTCACCGCGGCGAGGGCCAGTGGGGCATGGGCCACTTCACCCCCCTGAACGCCAACGAGCAGTTCAAGAAGGACGACGACGGTCTCAACGTACGGACACGTATTGAGACGATCTACGCGCACCGGGGCTTCGACTCGATCGACCCCGCCGACCTGCGCGGCCGGATGCGCTGGTGGGGCCTGTACACCCAGCGCAAGGAGGGCATCGACGGCGGCAAGACCGCGATCCTGGAGCCGCACGAGCTCGACGCCGAGTACTTCATGCTGCGCGTGCGGGTCGACGGCGGCCGGCTGACCGTCGCCCAGCTGAAGGCGATCGCCGAGGTCTCCGAGCAGTACGCCCGCAACACCGCCGACCTGACCGACCGCCAGAACGTCCAGTACCACTGGATCCGGATCGAGGACGTCCCGGCGATCTGGCAGAAGCTGGAGGCCGTCGGCCTGTCCACCACCGAGGCCTGCGGCGACACCCCGCGCGTCATCCTCGGCTCCCCGGTGGCCGGCATCGCCGAGGACGAGATCATCGACGGCACCCCCGCCATCGAGGAGATCCAGCGGCGCTTCATCGGCAACAAGGACTTCTCCAACCTGCCGCGCAAGTTCAAGTCCGCCGTCTCCGGCTCCCCGCTGCTGGACGTCGCGCACGAGATCAACGACGTCGCCTTCGTCGGCGTGGTCCACCCCGAGCACGGCCCCGGCTTCGACCTGTGGGTCGGCGGCGGGCTGTCCACCAACCCCAAGCTGGGCGTGCGCCTGGGCGCCTGGGTCCCGCTGGACGAGGTCGCCGACGTCTACGGCGGCGTCATCGGCATCTTCCGCGACTACGGCTACCGCCGGCTGCGCAACCGCGCCCGGCTGAAGTTCCTGGTCGCCGACTGGGGCGTGGAGAAGTTCCGCCAGGTGCTGGAGGACGAGTACCTCACGTACCGGCTGGTCGACGGCCCCGCCCCGCAGGAGCCCAGCGGCCGCTGGCGCGACCACGTCGGCGTCCACCGGCAGAAGGACGGCCGGTACTACATCGGCTTCGCGCCGCGCGTCGGCCGGGTCGACGGCCGGCTGCTCGGCCAGATCGCCGACCTCGCCGCCGCACACGGCAGCGACCGGCTGCGCACCACCGCCGAACAGAAGATGCTGGTCCTCGACATCGCCGAGGACCAGGTCGACTCGGTGGTGGCCGGCCTGGAAGCGCTGGACCTGCGGGTCACCCCGTCGCCGTTCCGCCGCGGCACCATGGCCTGCACCGGCATCGAGTACTGCAAGCTCGCCATCGTCGAGACCAAGGAGCGCGGCCGCACGCTCATCGACGAGCTGGAGAAGCGCCTGCCGGACTTCGCCGAGCCGCTGACCATCAACATCAACGGCTGCCCGAACGCCTGCGCCCGCATCCAGGTCGCCGACATCGGCCTCAAGGGCCAACTCGTCCCGGACGGCAACGGCGAGCAGGTCGAGGGCTACCAGGTGCACCTGGGCGGCGCGCTCGGCCTGGAGGCCGGGTTCGGCCGCAAGGTCCGCGGCCTCAAGGTCACCAAGGACGACCTGCCCGACTACGTCGAGCGCGTCCTGACCCGCTACCAGGCCGACCGCACCGAGGGCGAGCGCTTCGCCCAGTGGGCGGCCCGGGCCGGCGAGGAGCAGCTGTCGTGAGTGAGCGCGCCGCACCGTTCTTCTGCCCGTACTGCGGGGACGAGGACCTGCGCCCCTCCGAGGTCGGACACGGCGCCTGGGAGTGCCACGGGTGCCGCCGCGCCTTCCAGCTGAAGTTCCTCGGCCTGCTGTCCCCGACCGCCTCGGCCGCGGCCGACTCGGCTTCGGCCAACTCGGCTTCGGCCAACTCGGCTTCGGCCGCCACGACTTCGGCCGACTCGATGTCGGCTGCATCGACTGCGACCAACTCGACTGCGACCGACGGGGGTTCGTCCGGTGACCAGCGCGACGACTGACTACGAGGAGATAGCCGTCCGGGCCGGCCGCGAGCTGGAGGAGGCGACGCCCCAGGAGATCCTGGCCTGGGCCGCCGACACCTTCGGCCGCCGCTTCTGCGTCACCTCCTCGATGGAGGACGCGGTCGTCGCCCACCTCGCCTCCTCGGTGTTCCCCGGCGTGGACGTGGTGTTCCTGGACACCGGCTACCACTTCCCGGAGACCATCGGCACCCGGGACGCGGTGGCCGCGACCATGCCGGTCAACGTCATCACCCTCAGGCCGCTGCGCACCGTGGCCGAGCAGGACGCCGAGCACGGGCCGCACCTGCACGACCGCGACCCGGACCTGTGCTGCTCGCTGCGCAAGGTCGAGCCGCTGAACCGCGGCCTCGGCGGCTACGACGCCTGGGCGACGGGGCTGCGCCGCGACGAGTCCCCGAGCCGGGCGGACACCCCGGTGGTGTCCTGGGACGCCCGGCGCCGCAAGGTCAAGATCGCCCCGATCGCCCGGTGGACGCAGGAGGACGTGGACGCCTACGTCGCCGCCCACGGGGTGCTGCTCAACCCGCTGCTGTGGGAGGGCTACACCTCGATCGGCTGCTCACCGCTGTCCTGCACCCGCAAGCCCGCCGAGGGCGAGGACGCCCGGGCCGGGCGCTGGTCCGGCTCCGGCAAGACCGAGTGCGGCATCCACCTCTGACCCACCCCCCCCCACTACCGACGAAGGACTTGAGACTGTGACAGCTCACACCCGGGCCGCCGACGGAGCCGCGGAGGCGGCCCCCGCGGCCGCCCCCTGCGAGCGCGGCGCCACCGTGTGGCTGACCGGGCTGCCGAGCGCGGGCAAGACCACGCTCGCCTTCGCGCTGGCCGGACGGCTGCGCGCCGAGGGCCACCGGGTCGAGGTCCTGGACGGCGACGAGATCCGCGAGTTCCTCTCCAAGGGCCTCGGCTTCACCCGCGAGGACCGGCACACCAACGTGACCCGGATCGGCTTCGTCGCCGAGAAGCTCGCCGCCCACGGCGTCAAGGTGCTCGCCCCGGTGATCGCCCCGTTCGCCGACTCGCGCGCCGCGGTGCGCGAGCGGCACGCGGCGGCCGGCACCGAGTTCCTGGAGGTCCACGTCGCCACCCCGGTCGAGCTGTGCGCCGAACGCGACGTCAAGGGCCTGTACGCCAAGCAGGCCGCCGGCGAGCTGGCCGGCCTCACCGGCGTGGACGACCCGTACGAGGCGCCGCAGAAGCCGGAGCTGCGGATCCAGACGCAGGGCCGCGCGGTCGCCGAGTCCGCCGCCGAGCTGCACGCCTTCCTGACCGAGAGGGGTCTCGCATGACCACCGCGACCGACGGCCCGGTCCGCACCCACGAAGACGCCCCCTTCGCGCTGTCCCACCTGGACGCGCTGGAGGCCGAGTCGGTGCACGTCTTCCGCGAGGTCGCGGGGGAGTTCGAGCGCCCGGTGATCCTGTTCTCGGGCGGCAAGGACTCCATCGTCATGCTGCACCTGGCGCTCAAGGCCTTCCACCCGGCCGCCGTGCCGTTCTCGCTGCTGCACGTCGACACCGGGCACAACTTCCCCGAGGTGATCGCCTACCGCGACCGCGTCGTCGCCGAGCACGGCCTGCGCCTGCACGTCGCCCACGTCCAGGACTTCATCGACGACGGCCGGCTGCGCGAGCGCCCGGACGGCACCCGCAACCCGCTGCAGACCGTCCCGCTGCTCGACGCCATCGAGACGAACCGCTTCGACGCGGTGTTCGGCGGCGGGCGCCGCGACGAGGAGAAGGCCCGTGCCAAGGAGCGGGTGTTCTCCCTGCGCGACGAGTTCGGCGCCTGGGACCCTCGCCGCCAGCGCCCCGAGCTGTGGTCGCTGTACAACGGCCGGCACGCCGTCGGCGAGCACGTGCGCGTCTTCCCGCTGTCCAACTGGACCGAGCTGGACGTCTGGCAGTACATCGAGCGCGAGGGCATCGACCTCCCGGAGATCTACTACGCCCACGAGCGGGACGTCTTCGCCCACGCCGGCATGTGGCTGACCGCCGGCGCGTGGGGCGGCCCCAAGGAGAACGAGCCCGTCCAGCGGCGGCTGATCCGCTACCGCACCGTCGGCGACATGTCCTGCACCGGCGCCGTCGACTCGGTCGCCACCGACATCCAGGCCGTGATCGCCGAGATCGCCGCCAGCCGCCTCACCGAGCGCGGCGCGACGCGGGCCGACGACAAGCTGTCCGAGGCCGCGATGGAAGACCGCAAGCGCGAGGGGTACTTCTAACGATGACCAGCACCACCCAGGAAGCCACCGCCACGTCGCTGCTGCGCTTCGCCACCGCCGGATCCGTCGACGACGGCAAGTCCACCCTGGTCGGCCGCCTGCTGCACGACTCCAAGTCCGTGCTCGCCGACCAGCTGGAGGCCGTCGAACGCGCCTCCCTGAACCGCGGCCAGGACGCGCCCGACCTCGCGCTGCTCACCGACGGCCTGCGCGCCGAGCGCGAGCAGGGCATCACCATCGACGTGGCCTACCGCTACTTCGCCACCCCCCGGCGGCGGTTCATCCTCGCCGACACCCCCGGGCACGTGCAGTACACCCGCAACATGGTGACCGGCGCCTCCACCGCCGAACTGGCCGTGGTGCTGGTCGACGCCCGCAACGGCGTCGTCGAGCAGACCCGCCGGCACGCCGCCGTCGCCGCGCTGCTGCGGGTGCCGCACGTGGTGCTGGCCGTCAACAAGATGGACCTGGTCGACTACGCCGAGCCCGTCTTCGCCGCCATCGCCGAGGAGTTCACCGCCTACGCCGCCTCGCTCGGCGTGGGCGACGTGGTGGCCGTGCCGATCTCGGCCCTCGCCGGGGACAACGTCGTCGAGCCGTCCGCGCACATGGACTGGTACGGCGGCCCGACCCTGCTGGAGCACCTGGAGACCGTCCCGGTCGGCAGCGACCCGGACGCCGCTCCGGCCCGCTTCCCCGTCCAGTACGTGATCCGCCCGCAGAGCGAGGAGCACCCCGACTACCGCGGCTACGCCGGGCAGTTGGCCTCCGGCGTGCTGCGGGTCGGCGACCCGGTGACGGTGCTGCCCTCGGGCCACACCACCACCGTCGCCGGGATCGACGCGCTCGGCCGCGAGACGGACCTCGCCTGGGCGCCCCAGTCGATCACCGTCCGGCTCGCCGACGACCTCGACGTCTCCCGCGGCGACCTGATCGCGGCCGGCGTGATCCCCGCGCCCACCAGGGACATCGAGGCCACCGTCAGCCACCTCAACGAGCGCCCGCTGCGCGCCGGGGACAAGGTCCTGCTCAAGCACACCACCCGCACCGTGCGCGCGCTGGTCAAGGACATCACCTACCGCATCGCTCTGCCGACCAAGGCGGGCGACACCCTCGAACAGCGCTCCGGCGCCGAGGGGTTGAACGTCAACGACCTCGGCCACGTGGTGCTGCGCACCGCCGAGCCGCTGGCGCTCGACGCCTACTGCGACAACCGCCGCACCGGCTCGTTCCTGCTAATCGACCCGGCCGACGGCACCACCCTCACCGCCGGTATGGCGGGCGAGGCCTTCGCGACCGTACGCGCCACCGAACCCGCTGAGGAGGACTGGGTCTGATGCCCAGCGAGGCGTTCTCGGACATGGACAAGGAAGGCGGCCGCATCGGCAGCGGCGTCCTCGGCAGCGGCCAGGGCGGCCTGACCCGATGTGCGGGCCGACAGCGCTGACTTGCGACCCCCGGCCGCCCCGACGGGCGACCGCCACGTCCCCGAGACCGCCTCCCGACGGTCCGTCGATGAACAGGACTTCACCATGGCACCGAACCTGGCCCCCTCGCATACCCATGCCCGCCCCAACGCCGGCCGGATCAGACGCTCCGCGGTGGCCGCCGCGGCCGGCCTGACCGCCGTGACCCTGCTGTCGGCGTGCAGCTACGGCTCCAAGGCGGACGACAAGAAGGCGGGCGCCGACTCCGCCGCCAGTTCGGCCGGCGCCTCCGGCGCGAAGCTGTCCGCGGACACCGTGAAGATCGGCTACTTCGCGAACCTGACCCACGGCACCGCCCTGGTCGGCCTCCAGGAGGGGCTGTTCCAGAAGGAGTTGGGCGCCACCCAGATCAAGACCCAGGTCTTCAACGCGGGCCCGTCCGAGATCGAGGCGCTCAACGCCGGCTCCATCGACATCGGCTGGATCGGCCCCTCCCCCGCGATCAA
This sequence comes from Kitasatospora sp. NPDC059817, assembly GCF_042731835.1. Lineage (NCBI taxonomy): Bacteria > Bacillati > Actinomycetota > Actinomycetes > Kitasatosporales > Streptomycetaceae > Kitasatospora > Kitasatospora sp. NPDC059817. Next base: position 8,059 of record NZ_JBHWIR010000214.1, read on the forward strand.
CGGCTACACCAAGTCCGACGGCCAGTCCCTGAAGATCATCGGCGGCTCGGCCTCCGGCGGGGTCAAGCTGGTGGTCAACCCGGACAAGATCTCCTCGCTGGACGACCTCAAGGGCAAGAAGATCGCCACCCCGCAGCTGGGCAACACCCAGGACGTGGCGCTGCTCAACTACCTGGCGGGCAAGGGCTTCAAGGTCGACGCGGCGTCCGGCGCCGGCGACGTCTCGGTGGTGCGCACCGACAACAAGGTCACCCCCGACGCCTACCGGCAGGGCTCCATCGACGGCGCCTGGGTGCCCGAGCCCACCGCCTCCAAGCTGGTCACCCTCGGCGCGAAGGTCCTGCTCAACGAGAAGGACGTCTGGCCGGACAAGAAGTTCGTGATCACCAACATCATCGTCTCGCAGAAGTTCCTCAAGGAGCACCCGGACGTGGTGGAGGCCGTGCTGCGCGGCTCGGTGAACACCAACGCCTTCATCAAGGCCAACCCGGACAAGGCCAAGGCCGACGCCAACGAGGCGATCAAGAAGGAGGCCGGCAACGCGCTGGAGCCGGCCATCCTCGACCCCGCCTGGGCCGACATCGACTTCCTCGACGACCCGCTGGCGAACACCCTCCAGGCCGAGGCCGACCACGCCGTCACCGCCGGGCTCCTCAAGCTGCCCAAATCAAGTTCCGCTGGCGCGGGGGCCAACCTGAACGGCATCTACGACCTCACCCTGCTCAACAAGGTGCTCGCGGCCAAGGGCCAGGGCCCCGTGGCGGACGCCGGACTCGGCGCCAAGTAGCGCCACCCGGCGCCGAACAGCACCGCGCGGCGCCGAGTCCGCCCCGACTCCGCGGTCCGGACCCCCGCCCACCCGGTCGATCCGCGATCGATGCCCACCGGGACGGGCGGGGCCGGGCCCCGGCCCCCGCTCCGCCAGCCCTCAGCCAGACCACTCACGCAGGAGGTGCCCGGATGACCCCGGCACTGACCACCTCGGCGGACACCGCCGGCGCCGGCGCCGGCGGCGCCGCGCCCGCCGTCCGGATCTCGCACGTGCACAAGTCCTTCGGCCGCCCGGGCGCGCAGACCCACGTCCTGGACGACATCACCCTCGACGTCGCGCCCGGCGAGTTCGTCACCCTGCTCGGCGCCTCGGGCTGCGGCAAGTCCACCCTGCTCAACCTGGTCGCCGGCCTCGACCAGCCCACCGCCGGCGCCATCGAGGTGCCGGGCGGCCGCCCCGCGCTGATGTTCCAGGAGCACGCGCTGTTCCCCTGGCTCACCGCCGGCCGCAACATCGAACTCGCCCTCAAGCTGGCCGGCGTCCCCCGCGCCGAGCGCCGCGCCGAAGCCGAGCGCCTGCTCGAACTCGTCCGCCTCAAGGGCTCGTACGGCAAGCGCGTGCACGAGCTGTCCGGCGGCATGCGCCAGCGCGTCGCGATGGCCCGCGCGCTGGCCCAGGGCAGCCAGGTGCTGCTGATGGACGAGCCGTTCGCCGCGCTCGACGCCATCACCCGCGACGTGCTGCACGACGAGATCACCCGGATCTGGGCCGAACGGCAGCTGTCCGTCCTGTTCGTCACCCACAACGTGCGCGAGGCCGTGCGCCTGGCCCAGCGCGTCGTCCTGCTCTCCTCCCGCCCCGGCCGGGTCGCCCGCGAGTGGCGGATCGACCTGCCGCAGCCGCGCCGCATCGAATCCGCCGGCGTCGCCGACCTGTCCATCGAGATCACCGAAGAACTGCGTGGGGAGATCCGTCGCCATGGCCAGCACTGACAGCACCCCGGTCCTGGAGAAGGCCGACAAGACCGACAAGGCCGCCGCCACGGACACCGCCGGTGTCGGCGCCGGCCTGGACGCCCTCGACTCCGTCTCCGCCCAGCGCGGCTCGCTCGGCCAGGCACTGCGGACCAAGGCCCTGCCGCCGCTGATCGGCGTCCTCGTGGTGCTCGCCCTGTGGCAGGGGGCGTACAGCCTGCACCTCACCTCCGCCTACAAGCTGCCCAGCCCGACCGACGTGTGGCACTCCGCCCAGGACCTCTGGTACCAGGGCACGCTGTTCTCGATCATCTGGACCAGCGTCTGGCGCGGCCTGTCCGGCTTCCTGCTCGCCGTCGTCATCGGCACCCCGATCGGGCTGGTCGTCGCCCGCGTCCGGCCGGTGCGCACCGCCATCGGCACGGTCCTCCAGGGCCTCCAGTCGCTGCCCTCGGTCGCCTGGGTGCCGGCCGCGGTCATCTGGCTCGGCATCAACGACCAGATGATGTACGCGGTCATCCTGCTCGGCGCCGTCCCCTCCATCGCCAACGGCCTGATCGCCGGCATCGACCAGGTGCCACCGCTGTTCCTGCGCGCCGGACGCACCATCGGCGCCACCGGCCTCACCGGCGCCCGGCACGTCCTCATCCCCGCCGCGCTGCCCGGCTACCTGGCCGGCCTCAAGCAGGGCTGGGCGTTCTCCTGGCGCTCCCTGATGGCCGCCGAACTCGTCGCCTCCTCCCCCGACCTCGGCCGGGGCCTGGGCCGGTTCCTGGAGGACCAGCGCGAGTTCTCCGACATGTCCGGGGTGCTGCTCGGCATCATCCTGATCCTGTTCGTCGGCATCGCCATCGAACTGCTCGTCTTCACCCCGGTCGAACGCCGGGTGCTGCGCAACCGCGGCCTGCTGGCCGCCGCCAAGTAAGGCCGACGCCGATGCCCGCCCTCCTGCTGATCGCCCACGGCAGCCGCGACCCGCGGCACGCCGCCACCGTGGCCGCACTGGTCCAGGAGGTGCGGGCGCTGCGCCCCGGGCTGGACGTCGCCACCGCCTACCTGGACCACTGCGCGCCGCGCATCCCGCAGGTCGTCGGACGGCTCGACGACGCGGTGGCCGTCCCGCTGCTGCTCAACCGGGCCTACCACGCCAAGCACGACATCCCGGCCGCCCTGCGCACGGCGGGCGCGGCCCTGCCCGTCGCCGCCGTCCTGGGCCCGTCGCCGCTGCTGCTCGCCGCCCTGGAGCGCCGCCTCGCCGAGGCCGGGGTGGACGTGCGCTCGGCCGCCGTCCGGGCCCGCACCGGTGTGGTGCTCGCGGCGGCCGGCTCCTCCGACCCGGCCGCCGACGCCGCCACCCGCGCGGTGGCCGCCGCGTGGCACCGCAGCCGCGGCTGGGCCGCCGTCGAGGTGGCCTACGCCTCCGCCACCGGCCCGCGCGTGCCCGACGCCCTGGCCGCCCTACGCGCCGCGGGCGCCGCCCGCACCGCCGTCTCCCCCTACCTGCTGGCCCCAGGCCTCCTGCCCGACCGCATCGCCGACGCGGCCGCCGGAGCGGACGCCCTCGCCGACGTCCTGGGCCCCGCCCCCGAACTGGCCGCCCTCCTCCTGGAACGCTACGACGAGGCCCGCCTGGCAGCAGCCGTCGCCCCGGCCCTCACCGCCTGAGCCGGAGCGGGCCCCGGCGCGGCCGTCACCGAGCCGCCTTCTCCGCCTGGTGAAGACACTCGGCCTGTCCGACCGCCTCCCAGTGCCGCGCCCGCTCGAAGTGCAGGGCACTACGGGCCGCACGCTCCCGCAGCTGGTACCGCGCAGCCGCCGCGATGACCACACTCGGCGGCACCGGCTGCTCCAGGTCGGCGACGGCGGCCTCGATCCACTCCCGCATGATGGCCGTCGGTTTCAGCCCCCGCTCCCGTGCCCGGCGCCGCACCTCGTCCATCACCGGCTCGGGCAGCCGCAGCGAGGTGGTGATCATCACCGACTCCGCCGCCAGCGGCTCGGCCGGCTCGGCGCTCATGATCTCGTCCTCGGTCAGCCCGTGTGTCCCGTAGTGCTCGGCGACCGCCTTGAGCCCCGCGTCCTTGTCGGCCATCCGCCCCTCCGCTCACGACACCGGCACCCCGGCGGCTTCCCCGTGGGCACCGTGTCACCGACCTCACGGGCAAGGCCAGCCGCCACCACACCTACGGGTGACGGCGCGCGGAAGCGCCGATGGGTGCGCACGGCCGGACCGTGC
>NZ_JBHWIR010000215.1:0-11803 GCF_042731835.1 Kitasatospora sp. NPDC059817
CCGTCTGCGCGCGGTCCCCCCCCTCTCTCACCCCCCGCCCCCCCCGCGCCCCCCCCGCCGACCACCCGCCCCCCCCCACCGGTGTGCGGGGCGTCAGCGCAGGCTGCCATCCATGGAGTTGAGCAGCGTGCCGGAGGCGTCGTCGTTCTCCAGGGAGAAGGCGAACAGGCCGCCGAGGCCCTTGCTCTTGGTGTAGGCCCCGCGCGCCTGGATGGCCTGCGGGGTGTCGCCGGTCCAGAAGTTGGTGCCGTCGTAGACCCAGCTGCTCTCGGTGACCGGGTCCCAGTGGGTGGTGGCGGCGGTCGGGTTGAGCTCCTTCCAGGCGGCCAGTCCGGCCTCCTGGCTCAGCGGCTTGGCGGCCGTGGGGCCGGTCGCGCTCTGGTACAGGCCGTAGTTGGAGCCGGCCGGGACGCCCGTCCAGCCGCGCCAGTAGAACGGGATGCCGAGCACCAGCTTGTTGGCGGGGAAGCCGCCGGGGATGCCGTACTCGGGCAGGCCGGTGGTGTACGCGGCGAGCATGGTGTCCACGTTGTACTTGCGGGTGCCGGGGGTGATCGGCGTGGTCGGGTCGGCCGGGCTGTCGTGCAGCGGGTCCTGGTGGTTGGTCGGGCCCTTGGCGTCCCAGGCGCCGTGCATGTCGTAGGACATGACGTCGGCGTAGTCGAGGTAGTTGCCGATCTTGTCGGTCTCCAGCTGGGCGATCTTGTCCTGGCCGCTGGGCAGGGCCGCGGACAGCAGGTAGCGCTTGCCCTGGGCGGAGCCGAGGGCGTCCAGCTGGGTGCGGAACTCCTTGAGCAGGAGGGTGAAGTTCTGCTTGTCGGCGGGGGAGTAGTGGTTGCCGGTGTGGCCGCCGGCCGAGCCCGGGTACTCCCAGTCGAGGTCGACGCCGTCGAAGATGCCGGCCGCCGTGGCCGCGCCGCCGGAGGCGTCGCCCGCGACGCCGGTCGGCAGGTTCCCCTTGAGGAACATGTCGACGCAGGAGGAGGCGAAGGTCTTCCGGGAGGCGTCGGTGGCGGCCGCGTCGGAGAAGTACTTGGAGTACGTCCAGCCGCCGATCGAGATGGTGAACCGCAGGTTCGGGTACTTGGCCTTGAGCTGGCGCAGCTGGTTGAAGTTGCCCTTGAGCGGCTGCTCCCAGGTGTCGCTGCTGCCGTCCACGCTGGTGCCGGAGTTGTAGTCGGACTGGTAGTCGGCGTAGGCGTCGCCCGCGCCGTCACCGGCGTTGGGGTTGTTCTCGTTGGTCGAGTCGGAGGCCTTCACCGCCTGGAAGCAGGTGAGCTTGGTGGGGTCGATGTTGGCGAACGCGTAGTGGATGACGTCCAGCTTGCCCGCGGCGCCGCTGGTGTCGACGTTCTTCGGGTAGTACGCGTTCTCGTAGACGCCCCACTGGTCGAAGTAGGCCGAGCGGACGGGCTGTTGCGCGGGCGCGGCGGCCGTCGTGGTGCTCACCGCGGCGGACTGGGCGGAGGCGTGGGAGCCGGAGTAGCCCTGGACGCTGAAGGTGTACGCCTTGCCGGGCAGCAGCGAGCTGACGGCGACGGAGGTGCCCATCGAGGTGGCGACCAGCTGGCCGTTGGACCACACCTTGTAGGCGATCGGGCCGTCGCCGGTGGTCAGGGTGGAGGGCTGCCAGGTGAGCACCACGGCGCCCGCGGTGACCTTGCTGACGGCGACGCCGGTGGGCGTGGTGACCTTGCCGTCCCCGGCCGGGCCGCTGGCGGTGGCCGTCGCGGTCGGGCTGCCGGATCCGGTGGGGCTGCCGCTGGCCGTCGGGCTGCCGCTCGTGGTGGGGCTGGTCGAGGCGGTGGGGCTGCCGGACGCGGTCGGACTGCTGGACGCGGTGGGGCTTCCGGAGGCCGTCGGGCTGCCGCTCGCGGTGGGGCTGCCGGTGGAGGTGGGCCCGGCCGGGCCGGTGAGGCTGAGGTCGTCGGCGTAGTAGGCGCCGGTGCCGTACCAGCCGTGGGTGAAGACCGTCACCGAGGTGGTGGTGGCGCCGGTGGTGAAGGTGGTGCTCAGCTGGTTCCAGCCGGTGCCGCCGGGCGTCCAGACCGAGGAGTTGACGCCCGTCCCGGTAGCGCCGAGGTAGACGTAGCTGCCCTGGACGAAGCCGGACAGGGTGTACGTGGTGTTCGGCTGGGCGGTGACGGTCTGCTGGCACTGCGCGGTGTCGGAGGCCGAGGCCGCGCCGCCGAGCGCGTAACTCCCGCCGTGCACCGGGGTGGTGACGACGGAGCCGTTGGCGCAGGTCCAGCCGGCCAGGGTGCCGGCCTCGAAGTCGCCGTTGGCCAGCAGGTTCACCGGGGCGGCCGAGGCGGGGCTGAGGGTCAGGGCGAGGGCGGCGCCGCTGGTGCTGAGCGTGGCGGCGAGGGCCAGGGCCATGGCCCGTCTGCGCGGAGCGGTCCGGCGCCCGGCGGCCTGGGCGGGCCGTGCGGGCATGACGCGGTCGTGCATGCGGTGTGTCCTCCGGATGTGTGGGGGTTCCGGCGGTGCGTGGCCCGGGTGGGCCGGGGGAGCCGCCCTGGCGCTGTGGGGGCGCGCGGGCAGGTGGAGCGTGCCGATGTACGGACGGCGGGCGCGGCGGGCCGGCTGACCCGCTCGCGTCACGACATCACAGATTGGACTGGACCAATATTCGCCGTCAAGGGTGTCCGCCCGCTGGACCGTTCCGGGCCGCCGCCGCCCGGGCCCGGTAGGTTGACCGCTGCGGAGCAGGCCCGCCGAACGGAGGACTCGCCATGGACAGCCAGGACTGGGACGACCGCTACGCCGCGACCGAGCTGGTGTGGGGCGCCGAGCCCAACCGCTGGGTGGTCCGCGAACTGGCCGGCCTCACCCCGGCCCACACCCCCGGCCACGCCCTCGACCTGGCCGCCGGCGAAGGCCGCAACGCCATCTGGCTGGCCGGCCGGGGCTGGGAGGTCACCGGGCTGGACTACTCCGCCGTCGCCCTGGAACGCGCCGAGCGGCTCACCGCCGACCTGCCCGACGAGGTCGCCGACCGGCTCACCTGGCGGCACGGCGACGCCCGCACCTTTGAGGCCCCCGCCGCCGGCTACGACCTGATCCTGGTCGCCTACCTCCAAGTCCCCGCCCAGGACCGGCGGACCGCGCTGCGCCGCGCCGCCGCCGCGCTCGCTCCCGGCGGCACCCTGCTGGTGGTCGGGCACGACCTGAGCAACCTCACCGAGGGCGTCGGCGGCCCGCAGGACCCGGCCGTGCTGTTCACCCCGGAGGACGTCCTCGCCGACCTCGCCGACCGCGGCCTGCGCACCGTCCGGGCCGAACGGGTGCACCGGACGGTCGGCCCGGAGCCCGGGCACAAGGGCGAGGGCGACGGCGTCGCGGTCGACGCGCTGGTGCGCCTGGAGCGGGGTGCCGAGTGATGACGGGGCGCCGAGTGGCGGGAGACCAGGTGATGAGGGGCCGAGTGATGGAGCACCGAGTGGCGGCGCGGCCGGCCCGGCGCACCCTGTTCACCGGCCTGGCGATCGCCGCTCCGGTGCTGCTGGCGGGCTGCTCGGCCTCCTCCGGCAAGGCCGGCAAGAAGGCGGGCAAGGACGCCGGCGCGGCCAGGGCGAGCGACGCGGGCGGCGAGGCCCTGGTGATGATCATCCGCCACGGCGAGAAGCCGGACGGCAACCACCCGGGACTGGACGAGAACGGCGGCCACGACGGCAAGTCCCTGACCGAGCGCGGCTGGTCCCGCGCCCGGGCGCTGCCCACCCTGTTCGCCCCGCCCGCCCCCGGCCTGCGCACCCCCGTCCGGATCCTCGCCGCCACCGACCAGGGCCCGCTGGCCGGGGCGCACCGGATGCGGCAGACCGTCACCCCGCTGGCCGCCAAGCTCGGGCTGACCGTCGACACCGGGTACGCCGAGTCCCAGGAGACGGCGCTGGCCGGCGCCGCCCTGGCGGGGCCCCAGCCGGTGCTGATCTGCTGGGAGCACTCGCGGATCCCGCGGATCGTCGAGGCGCTCGGCGCCGCCGGCAGCGGCGCGCCCGCCACCTGGCCGGACCGCTTCGACCTGGTCTGGGTGTTCGCCCGCCCGGCCGGCGGGGCCTGGACCTTCCAGGAGGTCCGCCAGCACCTGCTGGACGGCGACGCCTGATCCGCCTGCCGGCGTACGCGATGTGACGAAGAGTCAACTAGCTTGTGAGTCATGAGAATTCGCGCGTTCTTCGCCGCCGCGGCCGTCACGGCGCTGCTGCTGTCCGGCTGCGCCGAATCCGGCTCCGAGGGCGGGCCGCAGCCCCGGCCGACCCGGGCCAGCGGCGCGCCGCCGACCGGGGGCGAGCGCCGGGCCGACGGTGCCGAACTGCTCTACCGGGCCGAGGGCGGTCGCAGCGCCCAGAACCCCGCCTTCGCCCCGGACGGCCGCTCGGTGCTGCTGACCGAGTTCAGCGAGGGCTACAACAAGGGCGCCGCCGCCCTCGGGGTGCTGCCGCTGGACGGCGGCCGCACGCCGCAGAAGGTCCTGGAGGATCCCGACAAGGCGGCCGTCAACCTCCCGGGCACCAGCTGGAACGCCGCCACCGGCGCCTTCACCTTCGCCACCGACCGGGAGTCCGGCCACGACGAGGTCTGGCTGATGACACCGGGCGGCAGCCCCGAGCGGGTCACCCGGCACGAGGACGGCAGCGGCTACAGCGAGCCGAGCTTCTCCCCGGACGGCGCCTGGATCGTCTTCCAGCAGAGCTGGGAGCCGGAACACGCCGCCGTGCACGGCGACGACGCCGAACAGGACTCGCTCTGGAAGGTCCGCCGCGACGGCGGCCCCCCGGTCCGGCTGGTCGACGGCAAGGGCACCGGCACCGACAACCGGCAGCCGAACTGGTCGCCCCGGGGCGACCGGATCGTCTTCCAGCGGCGTGCCGCCGGCAGTGAGAACTGGGCGCTGTGGACGGTCGGCGCGGACGGCACCGGCCTGCGCCAGGTCACCGACGTGCCGGGCGAGCACACCGATCCCACCTGGTCCCCGGACGGCCGGTACCTGGTGTTCTCCTCCAACCTCGGCGACCTGCCGAACGCCCAGGTCTTCGTGGTCGCGGCCGACGGCGGCCGCCCCGTCCGGGTGACCGGCGACGACGGCTCGTACGACGGCGCGCCGAGCTGGTCCCCGGACGGGAAGTGGATCGCCTTCGAGTCCGCCCCGGGCGGCGAGGCCAACCCCGCCGCCCTCTGGCGCATCCCCGCGCCCGCGCTTTAGGACCGGACAGACCTAGCCCGCCGTCACCGTCACCACCGAGTACTGCACGACGGTCAGCGGCACGCTGACCGTCGCTCCCGTGACGGTGTACGGGACGGGCTTGGGCGTCGGGTCGGTGCCGTCCGGGGTGGCGACGGTGACGGCCGTGACGGCGGCGCCGGCCGGGAGGGCGTAGGAGAGCGTGCAGTTGGCGGGCGTGGTGCGGAAGGCCGCCGGGGTGTCGCCGAAGTTGGTGAAGTTCACCAGGTGGACGACGGTGTCGTTGCCGAGCCGCCGCGCGTCCAGGAAGATCCGGCGGTCCCCGGCCAGGGTGACGGCGGGCGGTGCGGACTGGCGGACGGGGGCGAGCAGTTGGTCGGCCGAGGCCTGGTCGGTCTTGGTGAGGTAGCTGAGCCCGGCCCGGTTGCGGACGTACCAGCAGGTGCCGCTGCCGTAGGCGTTCTGCTTGGCGGCCGGCAGCGGGCTTCCGCGGCGCAGCCCGAGCACGTCGGAGAGGGCGAACTCGGTGCGCTGGCCGCCCAGTTCGTCGAGCGCGGTGGGCGCCGGGCCGGTGATCACGATCGTCCCGCCGGCCGCGACGAAGCCCCGCAGCACGGCCGCCTCGGCGTCCGAGACCGCCTGGAGGTCGGGCAGCAGCAGCACCTTGAACCGGGCCAGGTCGGCGGCGGCCAGGCCGGGGCTGGGCACCGTGTCGAACGGGATGTGCGCGTACACCAGCGCCTTCACCGCGCCCCGGAACTCGCCCAGCCAGGGGACGGAGGCGCAGCTCTGCTCCGGGTCGTCGCCGCCCCACCAGTCGGCGATCCCGGCCGGCGCGGTCGCGTTGACGTACATCCCGATGCCCGCGCCCGGGCTGACGTAGTCCCGGGACGGGCTGGAGTGGTAGACGCCGACCTGGGCGGTCGAGGCGGCGTTGTAGAGCCGCTCCTGGTTGGTCTGGACGAAGCGGTACATCCGGGCGCGCATCGCCGCGTCCACGGTGTCGTTCTTGTACGGCGTCTTCACCTCGTAGGGGTTGCAGCCGGCCGCGATCAGCTGGGACATCACCAGCGAGGCGTCGTCGGCCTGCCATCCGTAGGAGAACGCCCAGGCGGGCTTGGTGCCGCTGGCGCCGCGCGCGTACTTGTACATCGAGATGAGACAGACCCAGTCGGAGGCGGTGGCGTGCCGCATGCCGTCGTAGTTGCCGAGGATGTCCACCTCCCAGACCTGGCTGACGGCGCCCTCGGCCTGGCGCAGGTAGCCGCCGTCCAGGCCGATCGAGGTGGCGTAGCGGTAGTCCATCGAGACGGTCTCGACGAAGGTGACCAGGTCGGGGTTGACCGCGCGCCCGGCGGCGGCGATGTCGAGCTGGAACTGGAGCAGGTTGCGGTGGCGCCATTCGACGTAGCGGCGGAACACCGGGTCGGCGAAGTCGGCGGCCTTGGGCAGGGCGAGGCCGGTGTCGGCCTTGAAGGCGGCCGCGCCCCAGGTGGAGGCGTCGCACCAGGAGAGTACGCCGTCGAAGTAGATCGGGACGTCCGGCCAGATGCCGTCCACGCCGGTGGCGGCCACGCCCTTGATCCGCTTGAGGTAGTAGTCCCGCCAGGGCGAGTTGGGGCTGAGCCAGACGCTCTCGTCGCCCGGGTCGACCCAGACCACCACGCTGCCGTAGAACACGTTGGGCTTTCCGGCGAGGTCGCGCTGCACCCATGCGCCGCCCTGGTCGTTCTTGTAGAACGAGCGGCCCTTCTCGCCGCCGGGGGAGATCAGCTCCAGGGAGGGGTAGTACATGACGACCTTCAGACCGGCGGCGTGCGCCAGGCCGGTGAAGGTCTTCACCTCGGCCATGTGGGCCGCGAACTCGGCGTCGGTGAGCCAGTTGGAGAGCAGGGTGTCGAGTTCGATGACGCTGACGTTCTGCGCCTTGAGGGCGTCGACGGCGCTCTGCATGTCGGCGGGCTCGTTGAAGGTGCCGTCGCCGGCGCGGGCGAACCGGGCCCAGTCCGGCCAGGGCTGCGCCGTGGCGGCGGCGCCCGGGAGGGGTGCGGGTGCGGGCGCGGACTCCGGTACGGGCGCGGGCGTGGGCTCCGGGGTGACGGCCCAGGCCTGGCCGCCGGGCAGCAGGCGGACGGCGGCGAGCGCGCCGCCGGTGCCCAGGCCGGCCCGCAGCAGGCGGCGGCGGCCGAGGCGCGAGGTGGTGGCGGCGGTGGCGGGTGCGGGCGGTGTTCCTTCGTGCTCGGACATGGTGGTCCCCCCAGCGTGGGTTGGCGGATCACGGGAACGTGCGAGGAACGCTCGGTGCGTCGGCGGCCGTTCTCCCCGGTCGGCGGCGCCTCCGAGCCGACCCTAGACCGCGTGCCGCCCGCCTGTTCGGCCCCTGTTCGCGGCTACGCCAGACGTCGGATCGCCGGTTGCCAGGTTGACCGAGCCGGATTGCGCGCCCGCCCCGCGCAAGCTCCTCCCCGGGGCGCTTGACAGTGTGCAGACCGCCCCCGGTGGTGACGGCGGGGGGAGCGCGGGGTAGGGGTGCTGGGAGCGCGCCGGTCGGATGATCATAGAAGTTCGACAGTGCTGTAGATTCACGGCACGGAGCGGCGGCAGGGACGAGGAGGGCACGATGAGCGTTTCGCTGGCCAAGGGGCAGAAGATCAGCCTGGAGAAGCCGGGCGGCGGTCAGCTGAGTGTGGTCCGGATGGGCCTGGGCTGGAAGGCCGCGCAGCCCAAGGGCTTCTTCGCCAAGCTGCTGGCCGCCGGTCGGGAGATCGACCTGGACGCCTCGGCGGTGCTGTTCTCCCAGGGGCGGCCGGTGGACGTGGTCTTCTTCCAGCACCTCAACAGCAATGACGGTTCCGTCCGGCACAGCGGCGACAACCTGGTCGGCGGCGCGGGCGACGCGACCGACGACGAGTCGATCACCGTCGACCTGACCAAGATGGCCGCCGAGGTCGACCAGATCCTCTTCACCGTCAACTCCTTCACCGGCCAGACCTTCCAGGAGGTCGAGGCGGCCTTCTGTCGGCTGGTCGACGAGCAGACCGGCGCCGAACTGGCCCGGTACACGCTCACCGGGGGCGGCCCGTACACCGCGCAGATCATGGCCAAGGTGCAGCGCACGCCCACCGGCTGGCAGATGACCGCGATCGGGCAGCCGGCCAGCGGGCGGACCTTCCAGGACCTGATGCCGGAGCTGGTCAAGCACCTGTGACCCGGTCCGGGGCCGGCCCGCCGCGGCCGGCCCCGTCGCGGGCCTCGATGTCAGCGCACTTCCAGGTCGCGGCGCCGGAACCCGGCCAGCGCCAGGGCGATCAGGGCGGCCGCGACCAGGGTGAGCGCCGCGAGCGGCGTCCAGTCCATGGCGGCTGCCGGGAGCCGGGGCACCTGCCCGAACGGGGAGAGCCGGTCCAGCCCCGCCGGGAGCTTCAGCAGCGGGCCCAAGTACCCGATCACGAACGCGTACGCCGGCACCAGCCAGGCCAACTGCGTCGCCCGGGGCAGCCAGCCGTACACGGCGGCGGCGAAACCCACCGTCACCCACTGGGCGGGCGCGAACGCCAGGGCCGCGCCGACCAGTCGCGGGAACGCGCCGGCGTCACCGGTGGACAGCGCCCCGGCCAGGCCGAAGCCCACCCCCGCCGCGAGCAGCACCGCGGTCGAGCCCAGCAGCGCCGCCGCCAGGTGCCCGCCCAGCCAGCCGGACCGGGACACCCCGGTGGCCAGCACCGGCTCGGCCCGCCCGGCGCTCTCCTCGGCGCGCGGGCGCAGCGTCGCCAGCACCGCGTAGACCGCGCCGACCACCGCCACCACCAGCAGGGTCATCGCGGCGAAGGAGTCGGTGAGCGAGCGGCCGCCGAGCCGGGCGAGGGCCTCCTTCAGCTGGTCGACGTCCTTGACCATCGCGTCGGCGCCGCCCAGCAGTGACCCGTACATCGCGCCGAGCAGCAGCAGCGCGACCGCGAAGCCGCCCAGCAGGCCGCGGTGCAGGCGCAGGGCGAGGCCGAGCGGGGTGCCGAGGGCGGGGCGCGCGGTGGGCGGCCCCGGACGGGCGGCGCGCAGGCCGGCGCCCACGTCCCGGCGGGTGCTCAGCGCGAAGCCGGCCGCGCCGGTGACGACGGTCAGGGCGAGCGCGGGCAGCAGCGGCCACCAGTGGTCGTCCACGAAGGGGTAGCTGCGCTGGAGCCAGCCGATCGGGGAGGCCCAGGAGAGCCCGTTCGACCCGGCGTCCCCGGCCGCGCGCACCGCGTAGGCGGCGCCGAGCACCGCGAGGGCCAGCCCGGAGGCCGTCCGGGCGTGCGCGGTGACCTGGACGGCGACGGCGGCGACCGCCGCGAACAGCAGTCCGGCGGCGGTGGTCGCGGCCCCGAACAGCAGCGCGCCGCCGGTGCCGAGCCCGGGGACGCCGAGGGCGGGCAGCCCGGCGGCGAGCAGCAGGCCGAGCGCGAGGTCGGCGACGGCGGCGGCGCCCAGGGCGGCCGCGAGCTGGGCGTGTCGGCCGACGGCGGCGGAGCGGACCAGCTCGGCCCGCCCGCTCTCCTCCTCGGCCCGGGTGTGCCGGGCGACGGTCAGCACGCTCATCAGCCCGGCCAGCACCGCCAGCAGGCCGAGCAGCCGGTGGCCGAGCATGGCGCCCCAGGTGTAGTCGGCCAGGTAGTGCCCGGGGCCGGTCATGGCGAGGACGGCTGAGCCGGCGGAGGCGTGGGCGATCGAGGCGCGGTCGGCGGCGGTCGGGTAGAGGGTGTGCACGCTGTTGGCGCTGGCGAGGGTGAGCAGGCCGAGGCCGAGCACCCAGGCGGGGAGGCGGAGCCGGTCGCGGCGCAGGGCGAAGCGGAGCAGCGTGGCGGTGCCGGCCAGGGTGGTGTGCGGGCGGGGTGGGCGCGGGGCCGTGGCGGGCGCGCTGGTCGCGGTGGTGGTGGCGGTCATCGGGCGGCCTCGCCGTCGAGCGGGTGCCCGTTGGCGGCCAGCTCGTCGCCGTAGTGGCGCAGCATCAGCTCCTCCAGCGTGGGCGGATGGCTGACCAGGCTGCGCAGTCCGGCCTCGCCGAGGCGGCGGATGGCGGCGTCCAGGTGGGCGCCGTCCACGGCGAAGTGCACCCGGGCGCCCTCGGTGCGGACGGCGTGCACGCCCTCCAGCGTCTCCAGTCCGGTGACGGGGCGGTGGGTCTCGGCCTCGACCGTGGTGCGGGTGAGGTGGCGCAGTTCGCCGAGGCTGCCGGTCTGCACCACCCGGCCGTGGCGGATGATGCTGACCCGGTCGCCGAGCTTCTCCACCTCGTCCAGGATGTGGCTGGACAGCAGGACGGTCCGCCCCTGCCGCCGGGCCTGGAGGACGACGTCCTGGAAGACCACCTCCATCAGCGGGTCGAGGCCGGAGGTCGGCTCGTCGAGCAGCAGCAGTTCGGCGTCGGAGGCGAGCGCGGCGACGATGGCGACCTTCTGCCGGTTGCCCTTGGAGTAGCTGCGGCCCTTCTTGGTGGGGTCGAGGTCGAAGCGCTCGATCAGCTCGTCGCGGCGGCGGCGGTCGAGCCGGCCGCGCAGCCGGGAGAGCAGGTCGATGGCCTCGCCGCCGGTGAGGTTGGGCCACAGTTCGACGTCGCCGGGGACGTAGGCGAGGCGGCGGTGCAGTTCGACGGCGTCGTGCCAGGGGTCCTTGCCGAGCAGTCGGGCGCTGCCGCCGTCGGCGCGCAGCAGACCGAGGAGCACCCGGATGGCGGTGGACTTCCCGGCGCCGTTGGGCCCCAGGAATCCGTGCACCTCGCCGGTCTCGACGGTGAGGTCGAGGCCGTCCAGCGCGGTGGTCCGGCCGAAGGTCTTGCGCAGGCCGGTCAGGGTGATTGCCTTCGTCATGCTGCTGAAGCTACCGTAGTTTCAGAAAAACGTGAATATTGGGAAGGCGTTAAAGTTCAGTCGAGTTGTTGATCACCGGAGAGGGGAAGGCGCGCGTGGTGGAGCGGGAAGCGGAGCAGGGGCGCGACGAGCAGGCGGTGTCGGACTTCGTCGAACGGTTCGCGGCCGAGCTGGCGTCCGCGGGCATGGGCCGGATGCCGTCCCGGCTCTTCTCCTGCCTGATGGCCGAGGAGAGCGGCGTGCTGACCTCCGCCGAGCTCTCCGAACGGCTGCGGATCAGCCCGGCCGCGGTGTCCGGCGGGATGCGCTACCTCATCCAGATCGGCCTGGCCGCCAAGGAACGCGAGCCGGGCTCGCGGCGCGACCGCTACCGGGTGCTGAACGACGTCTGGTTCGAGTCGCTGACCCGGCGCGACGAGTACCTGCTGCGCTGGGTGCGGGTGCTCAGGGACGGCGAGGCCACCGTCGGCGCGGGCACCGTCGCGGGGGCGCGACTGGGGGAGAGCGCGGCCTTCTTCGCGTTCATGGTGGACGAACTGCACGGCATGCTCGCGCGGTGGCGGGTGCACCGGGAGGGGCTGGGGCCGGGGGCGCTGCCGGGGGCCGGGGCCGGGGCCGGGTCGGATCCGGCGTAGGGCTCGGTCTCGGTCTCGGTCTCGGTCTCGGGAGCGTAGCGGGCGGGGCGGGGAACGCGGAGGGGGGGGGGCGGCGAGGGGCGGGGGGGGAGGGGCGGGTGGGGGGGGGGGAGCCCCGTCCGCATTGTCCGAGCTAATGA
>NZ_JBHWIR010000216.1:0-6180 GCF_042731835.1 Kitasatospora sp. NPDC059817
GCTCACGCCTGGTGGGGGGGGGGGCTTGTTTTTTTTTAAGCCCCCGGGCGTCTCCCTCCGGCCCCCCCGCCCGGGGGGGGGGGCCCCCCAATCGCTCCCGCTTGGGGGCAGTTGGCGAGGAATGAGCCTCGGGGCCGATGGCCGCAGCTTCCGTCGACGGCGCTCAAGGGTCGGACGCCATGGGTCCGGACCCGACACGGCCCCTGATCGACAAAGATGAGCGCATGGACAGCGAACCTCTACAGATCCCGCTCGATCAGCTCCGACGCGCCTTCGAGCTGGCACTGCACCACATCGAAGCCTCAGCCGGCAGCACAGTAGCCGTCGAACGTGACTACTTCTGGTCCGTCCCCGGAGACGAACTCTACGACGTCCCCAACGAACCGAAGACGATCACCATAGGGCAGCTCTCCGAGTCCTGGCACCACCTTGAGCACCTACTCACCGACCCGGACCGGATCGTGGGCTACCACCTGGTCTGGCTCGCCGACGTCCTCCGCGCGATCGGACAGGACCACGTCGGATAGCCATCGCCCCAGCCAGCGAGGCGGTGCCGGCGCCGGCACCGTGATCTCTGAAGGTTGTCGAAGTCGATGGCGCCGAGCATCAGCGGGCTGTAGTAGGCCAGGCATGGCGTGTCCGCCCCTGCGGGGCTGTACTCGGTGAGGATGCCGATCAGCCGGGGTGTCCCTGCCACGCCCAGGAACACCGGGGTGCCGCCCCGCCCACCCCCACTCCCCCAGAGTTAGGAATCACGCCGGGCTGTCCACGAGCATCCGATTCGTCGGCCCCGGCCTCAGCGAAGCCGACGAAAGGCACGACGTGACCACCAGCGCTCCCGGCGGCACCCTCACCCTGGCCCCCGACCTCACCCTCAGCCGGATGGGCTACGGCGCCATGCAGTTGGCCGGCCCCGGCGTCTTCGGTCCCCCCAGGGACCGCGACCAGGCCTTGGCGGTCCTGCGCGAAGCCGTCGAGCTGGGCATCACCCACATCGACACCAGCGACTACTACGGACCGTTCGTCGTCAACGAACTCATCAAGGAAGCCCTGCACCCCTACCCGGCCGGACTGCACATCGTCACCAAGGTCGGCGCCCGCCGCAACGAGACCGGCGACTGGATCCCCTCGCAGGAGCCCGCGGACCTCAAGGCCCAGGTCCACGACAACCTCCGGCACCTCGGCCTGGAGGCACTGGACGTCGTCAACCTGCGCCTGGACTCGGTGGAAAACATCTCCGATGCGCCCATCGCCGAGCAGTTCGGCGCCTTGGCCGACCTGCGCCGTCAGGGGCTGATCCGCCACCTGGGCATCAGCGGCGTCTCCGACGCCCAGCTCACCGAGGCGCAGGCCATCGCCCCGGTCGTCACCGTCCAGAACCTCTACAACCTGGCCAACCGGCAGGACGACTCACTCGTGGACCGCTGCGCGGGCCAGAACATCGCCTTCGCCTCTTTCTTCCCCTTGGGCGGCTTCAGCCCGTTCCAGTCCCAGGTGCTCAACGATGTCGCCGCCCGTCTCGACGCCTCCCCGCAACAGGTCGCACTGGCCTGGCTGTTGCAGCGCTCGGCAACCACCGTCCTGATCCCCGGCACCTCCTCCGTCGCCCACCTGCGCGAGAACATCGCCGCGGCCGACCTGGTGCTGCCCGCCGACGCGGTCGCCGAACTCGACACCATCGGCTCCGCGAGATCGCGGTAGTCCTCAACGCGGCTGGCAGCGCTGCCACTTCGACTTCGCCGACGCCACGCCGATCATCGGGGACCACGGCCGTCGAGCCCATGGGCGGTGTTGCGAACGCCGCGGATCCCGCGTCCTGCGGCGGTTCCCGCACAGCCCGCCGGGATCCGGGTTCCGCCGCGGTTGCGCCCGTACGGGTGGCCTTCAGCGCTTCCGGCTCCCCTCCGTTCGCATACGGCACTAGGTTGCTGGGCGACCCGCTGGCCCGCTTCCCGGAGGACACCGATGGCCATCCCCGCTCTGGACCACTCGACGACCCGCTATTCCCTCCCCCACGCCTACTGGATGGCGCAGGCCGCCGGACTGGCCGTGCTGGACCGGGTCGGCATCGAGAACAAGGCCCACGCCTGGGGCTTCGACGAGGTGCGGCACTTCGAGTCGACGCACCAGATGCCGTTCCCGATCGAGGACACCCAGGCCTACACCATGGCCAGCGACCGCATGATCGTCACCGGCTTCCGGGGCACCGAGGTCCTGAAGATCTACGACTGGCTCACCGACGTCAGCACCCCGCCCGTTCCCGGACCGGCGAACAAGGGCTTCGTCCACTACGGCTTCCACCAGGCCCTGCGGTCCGTCTACCCCGAGATCCGCGACACCATCCGGGGACTGCGCACCAACGGGCAGAGCGTCTGGTTCACCGGCCACAGCCTCGGCGGCGCCCTCGCCATGCTGGCCGGCGCCTGCTGGTACTTCGAGGAGCCTCGCCAACTCCCCGACGGCGTCTACACCTTCGGCCAGCCCCGCACCTGTGAACGCCTTCTCGCCGCCGCCCACAACACGGCTTTCAGGGACCGCTGCTACCGCTTCGTCAACAACAACGACATCGTCCCCCAGCTCCCGCCCGAGCCGGCCTTCACCCACGTCAACGCACTCCGCTACTTCGACGCCGACGGAGAGCTCCACGAGGCCATGCCGCTCATCGCCGGGCTGAAGGACCGGGCGAAGGGCTACCGCCAGGACATGTTCGCCCCCGAGACCGACGGCATCAAGGACCACCACCTGCGCAACTACCTCGCCGCGTTCGAGAAGAACCTCGCCACAGCCGCCTGATCGCAGGACACCCGGGGCCGACCCCACAGGGCCGGGCCCGACCCGACGTCCGCTCCACAACCCAACGGGAGGCTGCGGCGGACGGCGAGGAGTCCGGGCTTCGTGGGCGAAGCGGCCGTGACCGGCACGGGGTCTGCACGGTGTCCTGCTTCGCCCGGAGCCGGGTTGATGTCTCGTTGGGCCGACCACCTCGCCGCCCATCAGTACGGCTCAGTACGGCGATGCGTCAGCGCCGCCTGACTCTGCCCTTCTCCGAAGCCGCCGTCGGCCGGGCATCGAACGTACAATCGCCGGACGAGTAGGTGCGGGAGGGCGCAGTGGGACACTTCGAGGGCTTCGACGTCACCGGGTTCTGGGACGATTCGGCGTACGCGCTGGAGCAGTACGTGGAGGAGGCCCCGCCCTCGCCGGAGTTGGTCGCGTCGTTGGAGGAGGAGCTCAGCGGATACCGTCTGCCCGACTCCTACGTCGCGCTGATGACCGTGCACAACGGCGGCACCCCGGCCCGGACCTGCTTCCCCATGCCCGAAGCGACGTCCTGGGCCGACGACTACATCGAGATCACCGGAATCCGGGGCGTCGGGCGGACCCGTCCGCGATCGCTCGGCGGCGAGTTCGGCAGCCGGTTCTGGATCGACAGGTGGGAGTACCCCGACATCGGTGTCTACTTCGCCGACACCCCCTCGGCCGGCCACGACATGCTCGCCCTCGACTACCGCGCGTGCGGCAGGCACGGCGAGCCGACCGTGGTGCACGTCAGCCAGGAGGCCGACTTCGCGATCACCTTGGTCGCGGAGAACTTCGAGGCGTTCGTCACGGGCCTGGTCGACGAGTCCGTCTACGACACCTCGGAGCAGGACCGGCTCGCCGACCTGGCCGCGGTGCGCGACGGCAGCTTCTCCCCCGTCCTGCTGCGCGCCTTCCGCGAGGTCGCGGACGTTCTGCCCGACGCGGACCGGCGAATGCGGGCGCTCGCCGAGGCCCTCGTGCACGACAAGGGGTTCTTCGCCCTGCACGCCGACGCGCGCTCCACGCTCATGTACGACTACCTGTTCTGGCTGTTCAGCAGCTTCAACCGGGTCGACTCCTTCGAGCGGTACCTCAGGACGCCTCCGCAGAACGAGCCTTCCTACGCGCTGCCGGACTACGAGCTCATGATCGCCTTCGGCCTCGAGTCCGAGCAGTACGGCTTCCGCACCGGCGGATACGCCCCCGGCTTCCTCGAAGACTGGTGGAACTCCCGTATCACTTCCGGTCAGATCGTCGAGACTGCCGACGGCTACCGGTTGACCGACGCCGCCGTCACCACGCTGCTCGACGGACTCGCCACCGTAGCCGGGCAGGACGGGTAGCCGTATCCGCCGGGCTGCTTGATGCCCGACACGCCGGCGGCACCGTTTCCTCCGCCCCGGAAAGGGACCACGCCATGACCGCCCCGCACGCCTTCCCCCTGCAACCCACCCCGATCCATGTGCCCGACGAGGTCCTCGACGATCTGCGCACCCGTCTCGCACTGACTCGTCCGCCGCTGGACGAGGGGAACGAGGACTGGTCCTACGGCGTCCCGGACAGCTACCTCCGTGAACTGGTCGCCTACTGGCGGGACGGGTACGACTGGCGCAAGGCCGAGGCCGCCATCAACGCCCACGAGCACTACCAGGTGAGCGTCGGCGGCGTCCCGGTGCACTTCCTGCGCAGGCCCGGCCGCGGCCCCCACCCGATCCCGTTGATCCTCACCCACGGCTGGCCGTGGACGTTCTGGCACTGGTCGAAGGTGATCGACCCGCTCGCCGACCCGGCCGCACCTTCCACGACCGCAGGCCCTGAACAGCCCTGCCGGCCCGCCCGGCGACGGGCCGGGCGGGCGTTGCCCCGCGCGGGGCGTGCGCGGGGGCGACGGTGGGATCAGACGGTGGGATCAGGGGTGCTGGAAGGCGACCTCCGGGTCGGCCGGTGACGGGCCGTCGAGCAGTGGCTGCGGGATGCCACGCAGGTGCAGGTCGAAGAAGGCCCCGACGTAGGCGCGGGTGATCTCCTCCGCGCGCTGCGCCGGGATCGGCACGGCGGGGCCGGCCACGCCCAGCTGTGCGGCGAGGACGGGCAGGTCGGTGAAGCTGGAGTGGTCGGAGCCGGCGATGGTCAGCCACCGCTTCCAGCCGTCCAGGCGCGCCCAGTCGCGGTCCCAGCTGGTGTCCGCGCCACCCGGGCTGTGGTTGGCCAGGGTGCCGAACATGAGGAAGGGGCGGCCCTGGAGGCCGGTGGCGGGGACCGGCGCGAGGAAGGTTCCGTCCATGTTCACCCCGGCTCGTACCCGGTCGTCAACAGCCATGGTCGCGGCGGCGGCGTTACCGCCGATGGAGTGCCCGGCCATGCCGATCCGCCGCGGGTCGATCACGCCGGCGTATCGCCACGGTGAGTGACGGTCAGTCAACTGATCGACGACGAAGGAGAGATCCGTGGCCCGGCTCCGGGCTATCGCCTCCAGAGCGTCGAGGGTGGGGGTCTGGTCGCAGACGGCGCAGGTGCGGGTCCGTCCGTCGGGGAAGGTCACACCGGTGGACTCGTAGGTGTGGTCGACCAGCGCGACGACGTACCCGCGACTGGCCAGGTCCTCGGCGAGGCCGGTGAGGGTGGCGCGCGGCAGCCCGAGGCCGGGCGAGAGCACCAGCAGGGGGAACCTGCCGCGCTCCGGCCGGGCGTCGGCGTGCGCGTAGGTGCGGGTGCCGCCGAGTGCTTCGGCCGGGACGGCGCCGCCCTGAGCCGCCTGCTGAAGCAGCAGCCGGGCCTCCTCGGTGGTCATGTAGGGAGCCGGTCCGCCGGTCCCGGGCCGGGCCGGGTAGTACGTCGACACCATCAGTTCCCGGGCACCCGCGGCCGGCACCCAGGGATCCCGGCGGTGCTGGTCGACGAGGTGCAGGGTGCCGCGTCCGATCGCGTGCGGACCCGTCGGGCGGGGAAGCTCCAGCTGGACGCCGGAGCTGTCCGAGGCCGTGGCGGGGGCCGCGGAGGGAGCGGTGGCGGAGGGCCCGGGCGCGGCGAACGCCGTACCCGCTCCGATGATCGGCAGCGGCAGGACGAGCGTGAGCACGGCGGCCAGGGCAGCACGACGGATTCTGGTCATGCCGGCGACGCTAGTTCGCGGGCGCAGTAGTTGACATCCCCTCAGGGGAGGACGGGGAAGGGGACAAGGCATCCCAGCGGAGGAGGACCGGGCATCCCAGCGGATGAGGGCGGACGGGCCAGCGCAACAGGCGGGCTGGCACAACAGGCCGGACGGGCCGCGGCGGGGGGGGGGGGGGGGGGCGGGCGGGGGGGGGGGGCGCCCCCCGAACCACACCACACGCAACAAACCGCGAAAAACCAAAACGAGAGAGCACCGCGCGGCGG
>NZ_JBHWIR010000216.1:6190-10721 GCF_042731835.1 Kitasatospora sp. NPDC059817
CGCTTTTTCTTGCTCTTTTGGCTCTGGGTCGTGGTGGGGGGCGGGTTCCGCAACCGTACTCCCCCCCCCCCCCCCCCACGGCTCCCGCTACTTCAGCAGGAAGTCGTACACCGCCTGCCGTCCGGCCGGGTTCGCCGCCCGGTTCTGCACCGAGTGCGCCGCCCCGGGCACGATCACGATCTGCGGGTCGTGTGCCAACTCGGCCTGCTGGTAGAGCACTTCGTACGGCGTGGACAGGTCCCGGTCGCCGCCGAGCAGCAGCACCGGCACGTCCGGCAGCTTGCGGTGTTCCGACGGCGCCGGCGGCACCTGCTCGCGCGGCCAGTCGAGGCAGACCAGGAGGCTGCCGAGCCCGGTCGCGGTCGCCGGGTCGTACGGCCAGGTCTGCTCGGCGGTCAGCCGCTGCCGGGTGCGCTCCAGCGCCGCCGCACGGCCCGCGACGGGGGTGTCGGTGGTGCCCCACGGGAAGCGCGAGTCGGCGCACAGGGCGGCGGAGTGCAGCCCCTGGCTGAGCTCCTCGGCCGAGGCCGCGTCGACCTGCCGGCGGACCAGGTCGAAGAAGTCCTGGAGCTTCGCGGGCTGCCCGGCGGCGGCCTCGTGCAGGATCTCCGGGACCCCGCCGTAGTTCGGGTCGATGAACTCATAGCCGGTGAGCGCACTCAGGATCTGCGCCCCGTTGCCGTACCGCCGAACCGTGGCGGCGAGGTCGGCGGCCGGGTCGGTGGTGCAGCCGGTGGCCTGGCAGGCGGCCCGCAGGACCCGGGCGCTCGCGGGCAGAGCGGCCAGGTCGAGGGGGTCGAAACCCTGTTGCGGCACCACCGAGTCGAGCACCAGCCGGGCCACGTGCGCCGGGTGGGCGAGCGCGTACCGCTCGGCGACGAAGCTGCCGTACGAGACGCCGTCCAGGGTGAGGCGCCGGTCGCCGAGGGCGCGGCGCAGCAGGTCGATGTCGGCGACGGTGTCCGCCGTGCTGTAGTGGCGGGAGTTCGGGCCGAGGGCGGCGGCGCAGTCGGCGATCGACTGCTTGCGCGGCAGGGCGAGGTCGGAGGAGCCCATGTCCTCCTGGAGGCCCGGGCACTGGAGCGCGCCCCGGCCGGTGCCGCGCTGGTCGTACATCACCAGGCGGTAGTCCTTGAGGACGGGCTCCAGCTTGCCCGCCATCCGCTTGATCGCCGGGACGCCGGGCTGGCCGGGGCCGCCGGTGAGGAACAGCAGGTCGCCCTTGGGCGCCGTGGTGTTGCCGGTGACGGCCACCTCAAGGTCGAGGGTGCCGGGGGTGGCGCCGCTGTGGTCGAACGGGACGGTGAGGGTCCCGCAGCTGAACTCGGGTGCGTCCGGGCAGGGCGCCTGGCCGGTGATCCCGCCGACGCGGGCCGGTCCGGCCGTGGCGGCGAAGCCGACTGCGGGGGTGGCCAGGGTGGTGCCGGCGACCACCGCGACGGCGCCCAGCAGGGCGGCGACGCGGCCGCGCGTGCTCGTCATGTTCGTCCTTCCGCTCGCGCCGCGTCCGTGCCGACGCGGTCACGGAACCAGCCTGCGCCCCGGGGCTCTTCGGTGGGGAGCGTTCGGGCGGGATTCGACCTGAACGGACCGTGCGCGACCGGCCCCGCCGGCCGATGGCACCAGGCCCCATCCCCTCCTGAGCGCGGCCCTCGCCATGCAAGCCTTAAGACGCCAGCCCTGCCCGCTTCGCCATAGCGAGCAGACCGGGCTTGGAGCGTTGGTGCATGACGATCAGCACCCGCAGCACTTCGCGACCCATCGGGTGTATCTGTGCCATCTGCGGAGCGACGGCATGGGCGGCGTTGAGAGCTTCCTCGGCACCGGCGTAGTCGCGCACGGCCAACCGGGCGCGCGCAACGTCGATGTACAAGCGGCCTAGGCGGTTTGGCTTCAACCCCGCGGGTGGGGATGCGATCAGTGAACCGGACATCTGGACAGCGCGGTCGGGGGCGTCGAGTTCGACGTGGGACGCCAGCTCGTACAGTGCGGTGTTTCCCCGGCCGAACGTCAGATGGTGCTGCACCAGGTCCCTGCCGTCCGGAAGCGTCTCGGCCAGGGTCCATGCGTGCCGCAGGTGGTCACGGGTGGCGTTGGCGTCCTTGGCTCTCGACGCCAGCACGACGCCGCGCAGATGGAGAGAGCCGAGGTGGATGGTCCGAAAGGGGCCACTCGCGGGTACGGCCTCGTAGCGGCTGATAGCCCTCTCGATGATGGCCAACCCGTCCTCATACTGGCCAGCAGACTGGTACGTGCCCGCCTCATTCCACGCTGCTGCTGCCTCGGCAGACGGGTTCCAGGTCTGCTGTGCGGCCCACATCTGGCGAGAGACGATCATGTCGGCAAGATCGGGCTGTGCGAGTCGGTGTGCAACCGTGTACGCGCAGCTGTACACATCCGCGACGTAGCCCCATGCCGTCGCCTCGCCTCGGGAGTCGAGAGCGGAGGCGGTCGTTTGGCCGAGGAGCGCGGGCAGCATCCGCAGCAATTCCAGGTACTGAGTGCTGGCCCTCAGGTCAGCGGCGGTCTGAACGGCCCCAGTGGTCTCAGCTGGGGAGAGTGGACTCTCTCGCGGAAGAGTGTGGCGACGAACAGTGTTCCGAAGCTCGTTGAGCAGGTCCATCTGCTCGGCCGGGCCGACGAAGGGATTCCCGTAGACGCGGGCGGTGGTGACATGGAGAACCCGAGCGACGGCAGCCACCACCGGAGGGGTCGCAGGCCTGAGCCCAGTTTCGATCTTGGAAAGGTAAGAAAGCGTGATGCCGACTTCCCGGGCAAGTTTGGCCTGACTCAGGCCGCGCGCTTTCCGGAGTACCGCGATGTTCTCACCAGCTGACGGCGCTGTGTTCCCCATGCGCTCAATCATCCCAGTTCGACGACTAGATGATGGCACATCAGGTTCCGCAAGGGTCGTTGTGCAAGTTTTGTGTTAACTGATCTTAGTCATCCGCCGTTGAATGATTGCAGTCAGTAAGCAAGCGATCACCTTCCAGCCCTCGGGCAACGCCTCGCCGGTACTCGCGTACCGATCGGGAGGCAGCCCGATGCAGTCTCCGTGCGCACAGGCCGGGGCTCCTTCCCGGCCGTACCGGAAGCCGTCGGCCGGGTTGAACGGGTAATCCGCACTGGGGCGTTCGAGCACATCGAACGCCCCAGCGCGGAGCCGAAGGCTAGGACAGATCCAGCAGGCGTCGTGGTCGTCGTCGTTGATGAACGGCTCGGCAGGCATGACCGCAAAGTAACCCCTTCCCCTGCGGCCTCGACGAAGGAGGACAGACCGATGGCCAGACGCACCACCCCTCGGGTGTACCGCGAAGTCGTGACGGGACCCACGAAGGTCGAGAAGGCCAGCCCCCCGGCGGGGTGGAACCCGCTGGACGACTACAGGGCGGCTCAGGTCCTCGACAGGGGCCGCTCCCCGGGCGACATGCTTCAGATCGCTGCCGTGAAGTCCACGTGCTCCTGCAAGGACTGCGTGGCGTACAGGAAGTCCGTGCGAGCCAGGCTCTGACGACGCACGTGTGACGCGTGGCTAGACACCCCCATCCAACTCCCCAACGGAGAAGTGCAACTGTGAAAGTCAGTGTGATCCAGGGCGACCCGGTCCGGCACCGCACGGACGGTTGGACGGGCACCGTCGCGGGGACCCCGAGCAGGCTGGCCAACCACGCCTGGGTGAACCGGGACAGCTCCGCCGACCCGTACCCGGAGATGGTCCTCCTACGCGACTTGGAGTCCGCGGATTGAGCACCCCGCCGACCGGTTGGCTCACGGGCGATGGGTACGTCGTGGACCGGCCCGACGGCTACCGCGAGGGGACCTGCTGGGTCTGCCGCCGGGAGACGCTGGTCTGCGCGGGCACCTCGCTCCAGGCCCCCGGTGACGCCCAAAGCACCTGCCACGCGATCTGTAGCGACTGCATCATCCGCGCCCGGACGCCCCACCGCCGTGCCGCGTTGCGGGCCGCGCTCGACAAGCACCCGGCGTAGGTCCCGTGTCGAGACGAGGAGAACCCCCGTCGATGATGGCCAGGACGACTGCCGGGACACAGCCAGGCAGTGCGCCCATGGGGACCCGACCCCCGTGACGGTCGCTGTCGCCTACACGGTCTCACTGCTCGCGGCAAGACGGTTTACGCGGATCTGCACCTCGGTCGGCGGCCTCGAAGCCGCTGATCCCTAAAGCTCCCAGCCCAGTTGGATGAGGAAGTCCTCTGGGCTGGGCTCCACCGGGAATCCCCGGTGGAACGTTGCACCACCTGGCAGGAAGGAACCGAGAGATGAACGTGTACGAGCCCATCGTCACCGCCGACGAGGACGAGATGACCGTCACCGTGATCGGCGACGCGGCGGCCCTCACCATGGGCGGCACCTCCGACGGCGGCGAGGGCAAGCGGCACGTGTACCAGTACGCCGGCTGATCCTCCTTCTGCGGTGCGGCCCGTCGGGGGCGCACCCCCCCCCCCTTTCGCCAGTTTTTGGGCAAGGAGTTGGCCCCCAAGGCTGTCGGGGGCTTGAGCAGCGACCGCACC
>NZ_JBHWIR010000216.1:10730-11537 GCF_042731835.1 Kitasatospora sp. NPDC059817
GCGGCGGGGGCGGGGGCCGGGGGGGGGGGGGCGGGGGGGGGGGGGCGGGCGGGGGGGGGGGGGCGCGCCGGCCGCCCCCCCGCCCGCTCCCGCTTTCCGCCATTGATTCGCCAAGGAGAGGGCCACCATGGCTTTCGGGGGCTTCAGCAGCTCCGCAACGAGCACGCCACACCCGTTGGGAGCGACACGGCTGCATCCGCAGTCGAGCGTATGGATGACCGGCATGACGCCGGCTCAGCTCTACCGCACGGAGGGTGGCCCGGCCCGCCGGCTGTTCGTCCTCGGGCCGAGCGGTGCGCGGCTGGCGGATCTGAAGGCGTTGGGCGCTGGGCCTCTGCCCGCCGATCTGGCGTGGCGCTGGCCGGGGGCCTACGCGGTGGTGAGCGAGGCCGGACACGAAACCGTGATCTTCACCGACCCGGCTGCCGCGCAGCCGGTCTATGTCTCCCGCTTCGGTTCGGGGTGGGCCTGGTCGTCGTCGGCGCGGCTGCTCGCGGGGCTCAACAGGGCTCCTGTCGATACGCGGCGGCTCGTGACAGCGGTGTTCGCGCCGCTGCTCCCCGCTCTCGTTGCGGGCCGGTCGTACTTCTCCGGGGTCGAGCAGTTGCCGCCGGGCGCGCGTATCCGGCTCGCTCCGGGCACAGCACCCCAGATCACGAACCTATGGCTGCCGCAGCCGGACATCGGACCCGAGCCAGCCGGGCGCTTCCGGGTGTCGGCGACGGCTCAATGTGAGGCCGGGTTCGGCGGTTCAGTTGTGGGCCATCCGTAGTCTCGTCGGATGTGTCAGTCGTTGCTGCTGGTGGC
>NZ_JBHWIR010000217.1:0-5022 GCF_042731835.1 Kitasatospora sp. NPDC059817
GCCCCCCCCCCCGGCGGCGGCCGGGGGCCCCCGGCCGCCGCCGGGGGGGGGGGCTCCACGGTTGCAGGGGGCGGCCGATAGCGGCGGCGCGGGCCGCCCGGGCGGCCCCCGCTGCGCGGCTTGCGGGGGGCACGCGCGCCGGTGGCGGCGGCCGGGGCGGGGGCCGTGGCGGGCCAGTGGGTGGGCCGGGTGAGGGTGGCCGGCAGGCGGGTGGTGGCGTCGCCACGGGCCGCGTTCAGCTGGGCCTGGGTGAGGAAGAGGGCCTCGGTGAGGTCGGCGCCGGAGAGGTCGGCGTCGCGCAGGTCGGCGCCGACGAGGTCGGCGAGGCGCAGGTCGGCCCCGCCGAGGTCGGCGGCGACGAGCAGGGCGCCGCGCAGGTTGGCCCCGCGCAGGTCGGCGCCGCGCAGACGGGCTCCGAAGAGGTCGGCGCCGCGGTGTTCGCGGCGGCGGGGGACGGCGGCGCGGACGAGTTCGCTGGCGCGCAGCAGCAGGTCGCTGACGCGCTGCCGGTGGGCGGGGACGTCGACGGCGAGGATCTCCTCGGGGGTGCCGCCGGCGAGCCGGTCGGTCTCCTCCAGGGCCTGCCGCAGGTCGGCGTGGACCGGGCGGGCGGGGGCGTAGCCGAGCGCCTCGGTGAGGTACCAGAGCAGTTCGTGGAGCTGGCGCACCACCGGGAAGACGTCGTACATGGGCTTGGCGTCGGCCGGCGCCTCGCGCCAGCTGCGGCCGCCGAAGGTGACCTGGGAGACGCGCTGCCCGGCGCCGAAGCAGTCGTAGACGGTGCAGCCCTGGAAGCCCCGGTCGCGGAGGCGTTCGTGGATGCCGCAGGTGAAGTCGGTCTGCAGGTTGCGGCACGCGCTGCCGGCGGCCTTGTCGACGGCGAAGTCGGTGCCGGCACCGAAGGGCAGGGCGACGCAGCAGAGGCCGAAGCAGCTGGTGCAGTCGGAGCGCAGCTCGGTCGGCTGAGCCGCCGTGGGGTGCTGCGGCGGCTCGGTCTCGCGCACGTCGCGTGGTCCTTCCAGCGTGGGCACCGGCCGTCCGGTGCGTCGGACCGCCAAGCCTACTGGGCGCTGGTCACACCCACCCCACCCCCGGTAAGGTGTCAATCGGCAGTGCACCTATTACGAGGTGCATCCATGGCGCAGTGCGCCCATGGCATACGGGGGTAGGAGTGCAGGACCCGAGCATCAACGAACTCGTCCGGATGTGGATCGCCGGCTGGAGCGTCTCGCGCGGCGCGGCCGAAGCGGTGGACGAGCCGTGGGGCTGGACGATCGACGTCGGCGTGGTCGGCCACGTCGCCCGGCACGTGCTGCCCGAGCCGACCGAGCCCGACGTCCGCAAGATCGCCGAGGCGACCACCGCACCGGGCACCTGGCTGAAGCTGTTCACCGAGGAGGCCGTCGTCCGGCCCTGGCTGGGCCCGCAGTGGCGGCTCGACCAGCCGGGGTACCTGATGACCGCCCCGCTGGGCACCGAGCGGCCCGAGGTGCCGGCCGGCTACACGGTGACCACCTGGACCCGGGGCGGGGTCGTCCGGACCCTGGTCCGCACCGAGGCCGGACACCTCGCCGCACGCGGCCAGGCGGGCCTGGCCGGCCCCGTGGCCGTCCCGGACCAGATCCTGACCGCGCCCGAGCACCGGCGCCGGGGCCTGGGCGCCCTGGTGATGCGGACCCTCCAGAACGCCGGGCACCAGGCGGGCGCCGACACCGCCGTCCTGGTCGGCACCCCGGACGGCCGGGCGCTCTACACCGCGCTCGGCTGGACCACCCGCTCCCCGATGGCGAGCCTGTTCTACGAGCCCGCAGCCGAGCCCGCCGCCGAACCTGCGGCCGAACCCGTCGCAGAACCCGCAGCCGAGCCCGCCGTAGAACCCGCAGCCGAGCCCGGAGCCGAGTAGGGCAGCAGCTCGGCCCGCTTCGGCGGCCGGCCGTCGCCGGAGGAGCGCCCGGTGAGCCGGCGGCCGATCCACGGCCCCAGGTGGCCGCCCAGCCAGCGGGCGTCGGCGCGCAGCCGCTCGGCCCGGCCGGGCGGGGCGGCGGGCGGCAGCGGGGCGCGCCAGTCGAAGGCGGCGGGGCGGCCGAGCGCCTCCAACACCCCTTCGGCGACCCGGCGGTGGCCCTCGGGCGACAGGTGCAGGCGGTCCTCGCCCCAGAGCCGGCGGTCGTCGAAGCAGGGGGCGGCGAACAGGTCGACGACGGCGACGCCCTCGTCCTGGCCGAGCTCGTGCACGAAGGCCTTCATCCGCAGGATGGCCGGGAGCAGCCGGGCGCTGCCCGCCATCCTGCGGGTCGGGTCGGTGCTGGTGAACAGCACCACGGTGGCGCCGGTGGCGCGCAGTTCCTCGGTGCAGCGGCCGAGCAGCCGCTCGACCCGGGCGATGTCGCAGCCGGGGCGCAGCGCGTCGTTGAGGCCGCCGACGAGGGTCACCAGGTCGGCGCCCATCGCGGTGGCGGCGGGGAGCTGCTCGTCGTGGATCTGGCCGATGAGCTTGCCGCGGACGGCGAGGTTCGCGTAGCGGAAACCGCCGTCACCCCCGGCCTCGGCGGCGAGCGCGTCGGCGACCCGGTCGGCCCAGCCCCGGTAGTGGCCGTCGGGCAGCAGGTCGTCGCACATGCCCTCGGTGAAGGAGTCCCCGACGGCGACGTAACTGCGGTAGGTGGTGGGCACGGGCGGTCTCCGCTCTCCTCCGATGGCTCCGTGGCCCGACGATGCTACGCGGCCGGTCCGGGCACCGGCATCGGACCCCGGCACCGGCACGAGCACGAGCACGGGTGCCTAACCCGCGACGGGCGCCCCGTCGTCCGCCGTGCGGGGGGTGAACCAGTGCTCGCGGACGGCGTCGGTGGGCCGCTGCTCGCCGAGGGCGGGCAGGCCCCACTCCCCCAGCGCCTCGATCACCGGGCGCAGTTCGCGGCCGCGTTCGGTGAGCTCGTAGACCGTGGCGTTGGCGGGCCGTTCGAGCCGGCGGCGCAGGGCCAGGCCGTCGCCCTCCAGCTGCTTGAGCCGGGCGGCGAGGATGTCGGTGGAGACGCCGGGCAGGTCGGCGTGCAGGTCGGTGTAGCGGCGCGGGCCGCCGAGGAGTTCACGGACGATCAGGAGGCTCCAGCGCTCCCCCACCGCGTCCAGGGCGCGGGCGACGGCGCAGTACTGGTCGTAGCTTCGGCGTGACATGTGGATCAGCATAGCCAAAAGGTTGGACTTTCCAAGTGCCAACTTGGTAGAACAAAGCATCAGCAACGATGCGGTGGTGACGGTCGGGAGGCCGCAGTGGAGTTTCGGCAGTCCAGCAAGCTGAACAACGTGTGCTACGAGATCCGCGGCCCGGTTGTCGACCAGGCCAACGCCCTGGAGGAGGCCGGGCACAGCGTGCTGCGGCTGAACACCGGCAACCCGGCGCCGTTCGGCTTCGAGGCGCCCGAGGAGATCATCCAGGACATCATCCGCAACCTGCCCAAGGCGCACGGCTACAGCGACTCGCGCGGCATCCTGCCCGCCCGCCGCGCGGTGGTGCAGTACTACCAGCAACGCGGCGTGACCGGAGTCGGCGTCAACGACGTCTACCTCGGCAACGGCGCCTCCGAGCTGATCCAGATGGCCGTCACCGCGCTCGTCGACGACGGCGACGAGGTGCTCGTCCCGATGCCGGACTACCCGCTGTGGACGGCCGTGGTCCGGCTGGCCGGCGGCAAGGCCGTGCACTACCTGTGCGACGAGCAGGCCGACTGGTACCCGGACCTCGACGACATCGCCGCCAAGATCACCGCCCGCACCAAGGCCATCGTCGTCATCAACCCCAACAACCCCACCGGCGCGGTCTACCCGAAGGAACTGCTGGAGGGCATCCTCGACCTCGCCCGCCGCCACCAGCTGATGGTCCTGGCCGACGAGATCTACGACAAGATCCTCTACGACGACACCGAGCACCACTGCCTCGCCGCCCTCGCCGACGACGTCCTCACCCTCACCTTCAACGGCCTCTCCAAGGCCTACCGGGTGGCCGGCTTCCGCAGCGGCTGGCTGGTCGTCTCCGGGCCCAAGCAGCACGCCGCCGACTACCTGGAGGGCCTGACCATGCTCTCCGGCATGCGGCTGTGCCCCAACGTGCCCGCCCAGTTCGCCGTCCAGGCCGCGCTCGGCGGCCACCAGTCCATCAACGACCTGGTGCTGCCCGGCGGCCGGCTCACCGAACAGCGCGACGTCGCCTTCAAGGCCCTCAACGAGATCCCCGGCGTCAGCTGCGTCAAGCCCAAGGGCGCCCTGTACGCCTTCGCCCGGCTCGACCCGGCGGTGCACCGGATCGTCGACGACGAGCAGTTCGTGCTGGACCTGCTGCTCCGCGAGAAGATCCACGTCGTCCAGGGCACCGGCTTCAACTGGCCCCGCCCGGACCACTTCCGCTTCGTCACCCTGCCCCGCGCCGACGACCTGGAGACGGCCATCAACCGGATCGGCCGCTTCCTCGCGACGTACCGGCAGAGCTGAGCGCACCCGACACGTCCTAGGCTTGCCGGCCATGACCGTCCTGCGTTCCGTCGCCCTGTTCGTCGTCGCCGCCCTCGCCGAGATCGGCGGCTGCTGGCTGATCTGGCAGAGCGTGCGCGAGCAGCGGCCGTGGTGGCTGGCCGGGCTGGGGGTGGTGGTGCTCGGCGGGTACGGCTTCGTCGCGGCGCTCCAGCCGGACAGCCACTTCGGCCGGGTGCTGGCCGCGTACGGCGGGGTGTTCGTCGCCGGGTCGCTGCTCTGGGGCGTGGTCGTGGACGGCTTCCGCCCGACCCGCTACGACGTGGTGGGCGCGCTGGTCTGCCTGGCCGGGGTCGCGGTGATCATGTACGGGCCCCGGCGCTGAGCGCACTGGTCCTCGGCATTGGGCCCTCCACGCACGGGGTTCTCCACGCACGGGGCCCCCGGGGGGGGGGGGGGGCGCCCCCCCCCCCGGGCCCCGCCACCCCGGTAGGGGGCAAAACACACCCACACCCCCCCCGACCCGACGCAGCGGGGTGCCAAGACCCCCCCCAC
>NZ_JBHWIR010000217.1:5032-7641 GCF_042731835.1 Kitasatospora sp. NPDC059817
GCGTCGAGGTGCGGACTCCTCGACGCCGGGGCCCGGCAAGCCGGTTCGGGGACTACCAGCCCCAGCCGCCGCCCTGACCGTCGTCGTCGTGGTCCGAGTCCCAGCCCTCGCCGACGTTGCGCAGGATCGTGTAGTTGTCGATCTGCGTGCCGTCCTCGGCCAGCGCGGTCACCTTCATGGACGACTTCTGGCCCAGGTGGGCCGGGGTGACGTCGACCTTGATGAAGGAGTAGCCGGTGTAGCGCACCCGCGACCACTGGATGGTCTCGGGGACCTTCACCTTGCCCTTCCCCCAGTAGTAGGTCTTCACCTCGTCCTGGTGGTTCTCGTGCCCCTCGTAGGTGTCCGGCACGTCGAACTTGTACAGGCTGCGCCCGGCCGCGCCCGCGGTCACGTAGACGACGCCGTCCTTCGCCGGCTCGATGGTGGCGCCGCTCGGCACCTGCTTCGAGACCTTGTTGCCGAGGATCGCGTCGGTGCGCTCGTAGATGTGGTTGTGGCCGTTGATGACCAGGTCCACCCGGAACTTCTCGAACAGCGGCACCCAGGCCTCGCGGACGCCGCCCTCGGAGGCGTGCGCGACGGTGGTGGAGAAGGCGCAGTGGTGGAAGAAGACCACGACGAAGTCGATCGTCTCGTCGTTGCGCAGGTCCTTGAGGGTGCGCTCCAGCCACTTGGTCTGCTTGTTCGCCGAGATGCCCAGGTTGGCCGGGATCTCGTAGGAGACGTCGTTGGCGTCGAGCGAGATGACGCCGACGTTCTTGTAGCGGAAGGTGTAGACGCCGGGGACCTTGCGCGGGTCCGGGCCGTTGTCCGGGAGGAAGAAGCGGGTGTTCTCGCCGCCGTACCCGTTGGGCGAGTACCAGGCCTCGATGTCGTGGTTGCCGTAGGCGACCATCCACGGCACGGTCGCCGCGACCGTCTCGGTCTGGACCAGGAAGTCGTCCCAGGTCCTGGCGTTGTACACGGACTTGTCGGGGTCCGTGCCGGAGCCCGCCGGGTCGGCGTAGCAGATGTCGCCGGCGTGCAGGTGGAAGGACGGCTTCTGGGCCAGGATGACGTGGTCGTTGCCGGCCGCGTGCGAGCTGACGCCCTGGTCGCCGAAGGCGGTGAAGGTGAACGGCTCGTAGACCTTGCCCCAGCGGTGGTCGCGGGAGGGCGCGGTGCGGAAGGTGTGCAGGGTGGAGATCTGCTGCTGCGAGGCCGGGTCGAAGCCCTCGTGGCCGACACCGTAGTAGTAGGTGGTGTCGGGGTGCAGGTCCTCCAGCGCCACGTGCAGGTAGTACTGGTCCACAGGCTGGCTGTTCGGGCTCAGCGCCGGGGTGTGCAGCGTGCGGACCTCGGCCTGGAGCTTGTGGCTGAGCTCCCACGGGGTCTTGCCGAAGCGCAGGAACGGCTTCTTGACCGGCGCCGGGACCTGCCAGGAGATGCGGAACTGGGTGTCGGGCTCGGGCCCGAACTGGAGGTGGCGCCCGATCGGCGCGACCAGCGAACCGTCGACACCGGCCGTCGTGGCACCGGTCAGCAGCTGCGGGCTCGCCGGCGCGGCGAAGGCCGTTCCACTGCCCAGCGCGCCGCCGACGGCGACGGCACCGACGGTCACGGCGCCGGCGCGCAGCATCCGGCGGCGGGAGAAGCGGGCCCGCAGGTACTCGTGCTGCTCGGCCGTGCTCATGCGGTCCGCGAGCTTGGCCGGTACGCCCATGTGAGGGATATCCATGCGCGGGACTCTTCCAGCGGCGCGTTGACCGCACACGGACGCGGGGTGAACGGGCCGCAGCGCGCCGCCCATTCGAACGCCAATGTTCGACCATGATCAGGTAAAGGAGCGCGCCCGCCCCGGACCGACCCCGGATCATGGCCCCGGCCGGCGGCGCGGCCTGAGCCGCCGTCGGCGCCGCCGCGGACGGGGGCGCTCAGCCGGAGGGCTCGTCCCAGGTGGAGGGGGACCGGTTGCCGGTGCCGTCGCAGGTGCGGCAGATCTCGTCCCGGTAGGCGTGCTTGGCGCCGGTCGCGTCCACCCGGTAGCGGACGTACACCCCGGTGCCGTCGCAGAGGAAGCAGTTGCCGCCCCCGCCGCCCACCTCGGTGGTCCCGGTGCCCTGACAGGTCCGGCAGCTGAGACCGGCGGTCCGGCCGGTGCCCGCGCAGATCCGGCAGACCGTCGTCATCGTCGTCCTCCCTGGGCGGAACCGCTGGCAGCCACCGGTCATGGTAGTGGGACCGCCGAGGGCGGCGTCCAGCGGATCCTGCTCGGCCGCCGGATCGGCCAACCCCGCTGCGTCCCAACCGTGATGAGGACGGATCGACTCCACCGTCCGCTACTCCGCCAGGCCCTCGCGGACCCGGCGGGACACCGAGATCAGCTGGAGGTCGAGCAGCCCGGGCGGGTCGGCCAGCCCGGGGCCGCCCGCGTGCACCCAGGCGGCTATCTCGTCGATCATGTCGTCCGCCAGCACGAAGCCCAGCCAGACCGGACGCCCGCCCGCCGCCCGCGAACTGCTTGGGGAGCTTGTCGCCGGACTTCTTCACGGCTTCGTTGATCCACGGGAGGTAGCCGGACTTGTCGCTGCCCCACGGGTAGCTCTCGATGCCGACCGGGGTCTGGC
>NZ_JBHWIR010000217.1:7651-11489 GCF_042731835.1 Kitasatospora sp. NPDC059817
GGCTGATATTGCGACTAAAAGTCCGTCCGCCCCACCGAGCCCCGCCCAGCGCGCTCCCCCCCCCGCCGCCCCCCCCTCCCCGGAGGGGCCGACCACCACCACGTTGGACTGGGTGCACACGTCCAGGCACTTGACCGCGCGGACCCGGCCCGCCGCACCCACCGCCGCCCGCAGCCGCTCGTACTGCCCGGCGTGGTCCACCCCCGGGTGCTTGGCCTCGGTGCCGCAGCAGCAGCCCCGGCAGACGGTGACGGTCACCGGGGAGGCGGCCGCCTGCTTGCGGTCCCGGTCTCGGCGGCTCATCGGCTCTGGAACTCCTCCTGGTCACGGGGCACGCTGCACGCGCAGCCTACCTGGCACGCCAAGAGGCACTGCCGGGTACCGGGTGCCGGGGTTCGGCGGCGGTCCGTAGGATGCCCCCATGGGACACGCGACCACCGAGAAAGCCGTACCGCGGATGCGCCTGGACGCCTCCAACGCGGCCAAGGTCGCGACCACCCTCCAGGCGCTGGCCACCCCCTCCCGGCTGCTGATCCTCGCCGAACTGCGCGAGGGACCGCGCGCGGCCACCGAACTCGCCGACGCCGTGGGCATGGAGCAGTCCGCCTGCTCCCACCAGCTGCGGCTGCTGCGCAACCTCGGCCTGGTCGTCGGCGAGCGCCGGGGCCGCTCGGTGGTCTACTCCCTGCACGACGACCACGTCGCCGCCCTCCTCGACCAGGCCGTGTACCACGTCGAGCACCTGCGGCTGGGCCTCACCGACGAGCGCTGAGGCCGCACGCACCGGTCTACGCCGTGGCCTGAGCCGCCGCGCGGCCGGCGGTGCGGCCGGAGAAGAGGCAGCCGCCGAGGAAGGTGCCCTCCAGGGAGCGGTAGCCGTGGACGCCGCCGCCGCCGAAGCCGGCGGCCTCGCCCGCGGCGTAGACGCCCGGGAGGGGTTCGCCGTCGGGGCGCAGGACGCGCGCGGAGAGGTCGGTCTCCAGGCCGCCGAGCGACTTGCGGGTGAGGATGTTGAGCCGGACGGCGATCAGCGGGGCGGCGCCCGGGTCGAGGATGCGGTGCGGCGGGGCCACCCGGATCAGCTTGTCGCCGAGGTAGCGGCGGGCGCCGTGGACGGCGGTGACCTGGAGGTCCTTGGCGAAGGGGTTGGCGAACTGCCGGTCGCGGGCCTCGACGGCGCGGCGCAGTTCGGCGGGGTCGATCAGCGCCTCGCGGGTCCTGGCGTTCATGCCGCGGGCGAGGTCGGCGAGGTTGCTCGCGACGACGAAGTCGGGCCCGTGCCGCAGGTGGCTTTGGACCGGACCGGGGGCGCCGGGCAGGGCGCGGCCGAGGACGCCGCGCACGGACTTCCCGGTCAGGTCCGGGTTCTGCTCGGAGCCGGAGAGGGTGAACTCCTTCTCGATGATGCGCTGGTTGAGCACGAACCAGGTGTGCCCGTACCCGGTGGACATGATGTGGTCGAGCGTGCCGAGGGTGTCGAAGCCGGGGAAGAGCGGGACGGGCAGCCGGTTGCCGCGCGCGTCCAGCCAGAGCGAGGACGGGCCGGGCAGGATGCGGATGCCGTGCCGGGCCCAGATCGGGTCCCAGTTCTCGATGCCCTCGGTGTAGTGCCACATCCGGTCGCCGTTGATGAGGCTGGCGCCGGCGTCGCCGGCGATGCCGAGCATCAGCCCGTCGACGTGGGCGGGGACGCCGGAGAGCAGTTTGGCGGGCGGGGTGCCCAGCCGGGCCGGCCAGGCCTTGCGGACGAGGTCGTGGTTGCCGCCGATGCCGCCGGAGGTCACGATCACGGCCTGGGCACGCAGTTCGAACCGTCCGGCGGCCTCGCGCGAGCTGGCCTCGCCACGGGCCGCCGAACTGGGCACCAGCACCTCGCCGGTGACGGTGTCGGTGACGCCCGCAGTGGCGGCCAGGCCGGTGACCCGGTGCCGGAAGCGCAGGTCGACCAGCCCGCGGGCGGCCGCGGAGCGGACCCGGCGGACGAAGGGCTCCAGCAGTCCGGGCCCGGTGCCCCAGGTGATGTGGAAGCGGGGCACCGAGTTGCCAGGGCCGTCGGCGAGGAGGCCACCGCGCTCGGCCCAGCCGACGACGGGGAAGAACCGCACGCCCAGGCCGTGCAGCCAGGAGCGCTTCTCGCCGGCCGCGAAGTCGACGTAGGCCTCGGCCCAGCGGCGCGGCCAGGCGTCCTCGGGCCGGTCGAAGCCGGCGGTGCCGAACCAGTCCTGGCGGGCGAGGGCGTGCGAGTCGCGGATCCGCATCCGGCGCTGCTCGGGCGAGTCGACCAGGAAGAGGCCGCCGAAGGACCAGTGCGCCTGGCCGCCGAGCGAGGCCGCGGGCTCCTGGTCGAGCAGGATCACCTTCCGTCCGGCGTCGGCGAGTTCGGCGGTGGCGGCGAGTCCGGCGAGTCCTGCTCCGATGACGATGACGTCGGCGTCCAGGGCCATGCGCAGTCCTCCGTCGCGGCGGGCGGGACGGCGCGCGCGGGGTGGGCGCCGTCGCTGTGCGCCCGATACTGCGGTCTGCGGTGACGTCCGGTCAACCGGCCGGTAACAACCGAGTGCGGCAATTCCGCTCCACACCGTTTCGGAAATGTCTTCGATACATGGTGGAGCGAAATGCGAAATGCGATCTGACGGAATTTCGGAAATTTCCGCGCACGGCATGGACGTCCACGAAACCAACAAGTAACTTACCTGCGAGTAGCCGCGGCCCGGCACGACCCCCACCCGTCGTTTCTCTCCCCCCAGGAGGAACCGTGCTCCGCCCTGCCCGGAAACCCCGATACCTGCGCAGCTCCACCGCGCTCGCCTCCGTCGCCCTGGGCGCCGCCCTCGCGCTCACCTCCACCAGCGCCCAGGCCGCCACCCCGGCGCCCAAGCACCTCGTGGCGCTCGGCGACTCCTACGCCGCCGGCGCGGGCGTGCCCGGCCAGTCGGCGGGCCTGTGCCTGCGCTCCGACCGCAACTACGGCCACCTGGTCGCCGCCGCCCTCAAGGCCGGCGCCTACACCGACGTCACCTGCGCCGCCGCCAAGGTCAAGGCCATGACGCAGCCCCAGTACGACGCCTTCATCCGGGTCAACGACCCGCAGCTGGACGCGGTGACCCCCGACACCGACCTGGTCACCCTCGGCATCGGCGGCAACGACCTCGCGGCCAGCGACCTCGGCCTCGGCGAACTCGTCGCCACCTGCATCGCCGGCGCGGTCGTCAACCCGCTCGGCACGCCCTGCAAGGACGTCTACCACCACGGCTACTGGGACTGGAGCAGCTGGTCCTGGCAGTACGGCAACGACGACCTGGCCGAGCGGATCACCAGCAGCATCGCGCCGCAGGTCGCCGACACGCTGCGGCGCATCCACGCCAAGGCGCCGCGGGCCCGGGTGCTGCTGGTCGGCTACCCGTCCGTGCTGCCCGCCGACGGCCGCTCGTGCATCCTGCGCCAGCCCGTGACCCCGGGCGACGTCGAGTACATGCACGGCGTGCTCGACAAGCTGAACGCCGCACTCAAGAGCACCGCGGCGGCCGGCGGCGCGACGTACGTCGACACCGCCACGCCCACCGCCGGGCACGACGTGTGCTCGGACGACCGCTGGATCGAGGGCGCGCTGCCCGGCTCGCCCGCCGTGCCGTTCCACCCGAACGCCACCGGCGAGAAGGTGATGGCGGACGCGGTGCTCGCCGCGCTGCGGTAGGGCGTGTCTGACAATCCCTAGGGCGTGTCTTCAAACTCCCGCCTGCGCGCCGGCGTTGGGGCACGCACCTCGCCGCGTTGTCGTCAGTCGCCGATGCTCCGCATGGACTCCCTCCTCCGCCTTGCGATGCACGCACCCCAACGC
>NZ_JBHWIR010000218.1:0-2810 GCF_042731835.1 Kitasatospora sp. NPDC059817
TCGACGAACTCCACCACCCCACCGCCGACACCGTCCTGGACCGCATGCGCCGCTTCGACGCCAAGGGCCGCACCAGCTAGAGCATCCCGCCAGCCCCGCGCCCCCGACCTTCGAGAACCCCCAGGACTGACACCCCCTCATGTACCGCACCGCTTTGCGCAACGTGCTGGCCCACAAGGGCCGACTGCTCATGACGGCGCTGGCCGTCATGCTCGGCACCGCCTTCGTCGCCGGCACCATGGTCTTCTCCGACACCTTCGGCAACGCGCTCAGGACCCAGAACTCCAAGAGCTACACCGACATCGCCGTCACGGTCAGCGACCGCGACGCCGCCCGCCAGGCCTACGACCACACCGGTGAGGACTCCGAGGGCCCGGCCCTCACCGAGGAGATCCGCAAGGCGGTCGCGGCACTGCCCGGCGCCGCCGAGGCGCGTGGCGTGGTCAGCGGCTTCGCCGGCATCGCCGACAAGAAGGGCGCGCTGATCGGCAACGGCTTCTCCACCACCGGCACCAACTACGTGCCGGGCGCCGACGGCACCGACCCGCGCTACCCGCTGGTCGACGGCCGCGGCCCGCACGGCTCGGGCGAGATCGCACTGGACACCAAGACCGCCGAGAAGGGCGGCTACCAGGTCGGCGACACCGTCCGGGTCGCCGTCAACGGCCCGGTGATGAAGCTCAAGCTCACCGGCACCCTGACCACCAACGACCCGCGTGTGCTGGCCGGCGGCTCGCTGGCCGCCTTCGACACCGCCACCGCCCAGCAGCTCTACCTGAGCCCGGGCCGCTACGCCGAGCTGGACGTCAAGGGCAAGCCGGGCGCGGACGACACCGCGCTGCTCGCCGCCGTCAAGCAGACCGCCCCGCAGGGCGACTCGATCGAGGCGAAGACCGGGCGCGAGCTCGCCGCCGAGCAGGACCGGATGATCCAGCAGGGCACCAAGGTCCTGAGCACCTTCCTGATGGTCTTCGCCTTCATCTCGCTGTTCGTCGGCATCTTCATCATCGCCAACACCTTCACCATGCTGGTCGCCCAGCGCACCAAGGAACTCGCACTGCTGCGGGCGATCGGCGCCAGCCGCAAGCAGATCACCCGCTCCGTGCTGGTCGAGGCACTGCTGGTCGGCCTGCTCGCCTCGGCGGCCGGGCTGCTCGCCGGCATCGGGATCGGCGCCGGCATGCAGACGCTGGTCAGCGCGATGGACGACACCATGCCGCAGGGCTCGCTGGTGATCAAGCCGCTCACCATCGCGGTGACCCTGCTGGTCGGCGTCCTGGTGACGGTGCTGTCCGCCCTGCTGCCGGCCCTGCGCGCCTCCCGGATCGCCCCGGTGGCCGCGATGAGCTCGATCGAGCAGCCGGCCACCCAGAAGAGCCTGCTGGTGCGCAACACGATCGGCCTGCTGTTCACGCTGGCTGGCGCGGGCTCCCTGGCCGCGGGCGCGGGCGGCAAGGAGTACAAGCTGGTCGGGCTCGGCGCGGGCACCCTGCTGATCGGCGTGTTCGTGCTGACCCCGCTGCTGGCCCGGCCGCTGATCGCGCTGTTCGCCCCGCTGCTGCGCAAGCTCTACGGCACGCCGGGCAAGCTGGCCCAGGAGAACGCGATCCGCAACCCGCGCCGGACGGCGGCCACCGCCTCGGCGCTGACCATCGGCGTCACCCTGATCACCGCGCTGACCGTGGTCGGCGCCTCGGTGAACAAGGCCGTCGACGCGGCGACCGCGGACGACCTCAAGGCCGACTACACCGTCGCCATGCAGAACGGCTCGAAGCTCTCCCCCGAGGTCGCCGGCCAGATCGCCAAGGCACCCGGCGTCAGCGCCATGAGCGTGATGCGCGAAGTCCGGGTGACGACCGACAAGGGCGACTCCGACTACGAGTTCCTGACGGGCGTCGACGCCGCGACCATCGACCAGCTGGCCACCGTCAAGGTCAAGGACGGTTCGGCGGACGCCCTCAAGCAGGGCAAGCTGATGATGAGCTCGGGCACCGCCCAGCGCCTCGGCTTCAAGGTCGGCGACACCATGGCCGTCACCTACCCGGGCGGGGCCAAGGGCTCGCTCACCGTCGGCGCCGTGCTGGAGGCCAACAGCGCGCTGGCCAACATCGTCGCCCCGGACAACGTGGTGGGCCCGCACGCGCTGCCCGGCTCCGGCCCGGCGAAGGTCCTGGTGAAGGGCGCCAACGGCGCGGACGAGAAGCTGAAGCAGGCGCTGCGCGACGCGACCGGCGGCAACCCGCTGATCGCCGTCAAGGGCGAGAAGGACATCAAGGCGGAGAACCGTCAGCTGATCACCGGCATGCTGAACATGATGTACGGGCTGCTCGGGATGGCCGTGGTGATCGCGGTGCTCGGCGTGGTCAACACCATGGCGATGTCGGTGTTCGAGCGGCGCCGGGAGATCGGCATGCTGCGGGCGATCGGCCTGGACCGGATCGGCATCCGCCGGATGGTCCGGTTGGAGTCGCTGCTGATCGCGCTGTTCGGCGGCGCGGTCGGGATCGGGCTCGGGATCCTGGTGGCCTGGGCGGGCACCCGCACGATGGCGGACTCGCTCAAGAACATCACCACCGTGGTGCCGCCGCTGCAGATCCTCGGTTTCCTGGTCGCGGCCGCCGTGATCGGCCTGCTGGCCGCCCTCTGGCCGGCCCACCGGGCCGCCCGGATGGACATCCTGGGCGCGATCAAGAGCGAGTAGGCGCCCCCCGCGCAAGCGCGGCCGGGGCGCCGCCGGGGCGCGCCCCGCGCGGGGGGGCGCGGGGTCGCCGGCCCCCCCCGGGGCGGGGGGGGGGGGGGGGGCCGGCGGG
>NZ_JBHWIR010000218.1:2820-11273 GCF_042731835.1 Kitasatospora sp. NPDC059817
CCCCGACGGTCCTCGACCGTCCGGGGCTCCGGCGTATCCCGGTCCCACCGGGGTACGGCTGTCGGTGGTGCGTGCAAGGATGCTCGCGCGCACAGGGGCGAGGCGAAGGGGGCCAAGGCATGGAGACCAGCCGGTTCACGGGCGAGGACCCGCACGGGCACCAGCACGCGGTGAAGGTCGTCTCGGGGCGGAACAACACCCGGCGCGTGGTCTGCGAGAGCTGCGGCTACCGCAGGTCGGCGGCGTTCGGCGCGCAGGCGAAGGCCTCCCAGCACCTGTCGCAGACGCACGAAGCCGGGTACGTCCGGCAGGAGTTCGCGCCGGGCCCGTGGATCGCCGCGGCCGTCGGACTGGTCGCCTTCATCGTCTTCCTCTGCGTGTACGGGACATAGGCCCTGTCCGGCCGCACACGACACCGCCCCGCCCGGCGGGGTGCCGGACGGGGCGGGGCGGTTCGCCGAAGGGAGGGGTCAGGCGGCCGGCTTGGCGGCGACGGGCTTCGCCTTGCCGCTGAACAGGCCGAAGAACACGGCGAGGGTCGGCACCAGGTAGAGCAGCCAGACCACGAGCTGCAGCACCGTCGGGTCCGGCTGGAAGTTGAACACGCCCTTGAGCAGGGTGCCGTACCAGCTGTCCTTGGGGATGGTGCTGCTGATGTCGAAGGCCACGCTGTGCAGGCCGGGCAGCCAGCCGGCCTCCTGGAGGTCGTGCACGCCGTAGGCGAGCACGCCGGCCGCGACGACCACCAGCATCGCGCCGGTCCAGGTGAAGAACTTGGCCAGGTTGATCTTCAGCGCGCCGCGGTAGAACAGCCAGCCGAGCACCACCGAGGTGAGCAGGCCGAGCGCGGCGCCGATCAGCGGGTTGTAGCCGTCGTTGGTGGCCTGCACCGCCGACCAGATGAACAGCGCGGTCTCCAGGCCCTCGCGGCCGACCGCCAGGAAGCAGGTGACCACCAGGGCCGTGGTGCCCATGGCGATGGCCGCGTCCAGCTTGCCGTGCAGTTCGGTCTTCAGGTGCCGGGCGGTGCGGCGCATCCAGAACACCATCCAGGTGACCAGCCCGACCGAGATGATCGACAGCGAGCCGCCCAGCGCCTCCTGGGCCTCGAAGGTGAGCTGCGACGAGCCGAACTGCAGCACGGCGCCGAAGACCATGCTGAGCACCACGGCGGAGGCGACGCCGATCCACACCGGCGGCAGCTTGTCCCTGCGGCCGGTCTTGACCAGGTAGGCGATCAGGATGCAGACGACCAGGCTGGCTTCGAGGCCTTCGCGCAGGCCGATCAGGTAGTTGCCGAACACGGCACTCTCCTCGGGGGGTTGAACGGGGCGGGGGATCAGCCGAAGAGCGCTTGGCCCCACCACTCCCCGGGCTTGCGGACGCCCGCCGGGCAGGCGAAGTGGGCGGAGCCGACGTGCTGGATGTACTCGTTGAGCTTGTCGCCGGCCGCGAGCCGCTGCTGGAGCGGCACGAAGGCCTTGCGGGTGTCGCGCTGGTAGGCGAGGAAGAACAGGCCGGCGTCCAGGCGGCCGAGGCCGTCGGTGCCGTCGGTGAAGGAGAAGCCGCGGCGCAGGATCATCAGGCCGTTGTTGGCGTCCGGGTGGGCCAGCGCGACGTGCGAGCCGGCGGGCATCGCCTTGAGGTCCGGCGCGTCGTGCTCCTTGACCTTGCCGTAGGGGGCGCCCTCGCCCTTGGTGCGGCCGAAGGTGTCCTCCTGGTCCTTGAGCGAGGCGCGGTCCCAGGTCTCGATGTGCATCCGGATCCGCCGGGCGACCAGGTAGGAGCCGCCGGTCATCCACTCGGGGCCGTCGCCGGGGGCGGCCCAGACGTGCTTGGCCAGCCCGGCGCCATCGGTGCCCGCGATGTTGTGGGTGCCGTCCTTGAAGCCGAGCAGGTTGCGCGGGGTCTGGGCGTCCGGGGTGGTGGAGGAGGTCTTGCCGAAGCCGAGCTGGGACCAGCGGATGTTGACGGTGCCCATGCCGATCCGGGCCAGGTTGCGGATCGCGTGCACGGCGACCTGCGGGTCGTCGGCGCAGGCCTGGACGCAGAGGTCGCCGCCGCTGCGCAGCGGGTCGAGCTTGTCGCCCTTGAAGTTCGGCAGGTCGATCAGGGCCTCGGGGCGCTTGGCGCGGAGGCCGAAGCGGTCGACGCCGTCCTGGTCGAACAGGGTGGGGCCGAAGCCGATGGTGAGGGTGAGCCGGGAGGCGGGCAGGCCGAGGGCCTCGCCGGTGTCGTCCGGCGGAGCCTCGGGCAGGCCGCCGGCGGCGCCGGTGCCGACCTCGCGGCCGCCGGTCATCGCGGCGGCGGCCTTGGTCCACTCCTTGAGCATCTTGACCAGCGACTCGCGGGTCGCCTTCTCGGAGACGTCGAAGGCGGCGAAGTGCAGGCGGTCCTGGACCGGGGTGGCGATGCCGGACTGGTTCTCGCCGTAGAAGGGCACCTCGGCGCCGGTCTGGGCGGCCGGGGCCGGGGCCTGGTCGTCCTGCCGGGTGGCGGCGGCGACCGAGCCGACGGCGGCGGCGCCGAGCGCGACGCCCGCGCCGGCCCAGCCGATCACGGCCCGTCGGCTGACGGCGCCACCGGCGGCAGCGGCCGGGGCGTTTGCGGTGACCTCGGGGTTCTCGGGGTTCTTGGTGCCCTTGGCGTTATCGGCGTCCATCGGCGGGCGGATCCTTCTCT
Organism: Kitasatospora sp. NPDC059817; assembly: GCF_042731835.1. Taxonomy (NCBI): domain Bacteria; kingdom Bacillati; phylum Actinomycetota; class Actinomycetes; order Kitasatosporales; family Streptomycetaceae; genus Kitasatospora; species Kitasatospora sp. NPDC059817. Next base: position 5,503 of record NZ_JBHWIR010000218.1, read on the forward strand.
GTGCTGACTCGCCGATGCCGTGGGGGGCCCCGGGGGGCCCCCCCCCCCCCCGGGGGGGGGGGGGGGGGTGCGGGGTCTCGGGTGGGACCGCGGTCGTTACTTGACGACCACGGCAGCGGCCAGCTTCGACAGCGGCTCGCCCAGCGAGTTGACCGCGTCGGAGAAGGTCTTGCGCTCGGCCTCGGTGACCTTGTCGTAGGAGGTGAAGGTGCCGTCGGCCTGCTTGTACTTGGCGAGCAGGGCCTGGATCGCGGTGAACTCGGAGTCCAGGGTCTTGGACAGCTCCGGGTCCTTCTCGGCGGCGACCGGCTTCAGCAGCTCGTAGGCCTTCTGCGCGCCCTCGACGTTGGCCTGGAAGTCGGCCAGGTCGGTGTGGCTGTAGCGGTCCTCCTCGCCGGTGATCTTGTTGGTGGCGACCTCGTCCAGCAGCTCCTTGGCGCCGTTGGCCATGCTGGTCGCGGTGATCTCGGCCTCGGGGATCTTCTTCTGCCAGTCCTTGAGGTCGTTGACCAGCTGGTCGGCGAGCTTCTTCTCGTCGTCGCCGATCTTGGCGTCGGCCCAGAGCGACTTCTCCAGCTTGTGCCAGCCGGTCCACTCCTGGCCGGCCTCCAGCTTGTCCTCGCGGGTGTCGGTCTTGGGGTCGACGTCGCCGAAGCTCTCGGCGACCGGCTCGGTGCGCTCCCAGCCGGTGCGCGACGGCGCGTACAGCGACTTGGCCTTCTCCACGTCGCCGGCCTTGATCGCGGCGGCGAAGGCCTCGACGGCCGGGATGGTGGCGTCGGCCTGCTGCTGGGCGTACGTACGGTACGCGTCGACGGCGGCGGTCAGGCGCGGGTCGGCGGCGGCGGTGGCGCCCTCGCCGGTCACGGTGATCTTCTGGCGGATGCCGTCGCCGACCATGCCGGGCTTGCAGGCGATCTCGTAGGAGCCGGCCTTGATCTCGGCGTTGATGGTGGCCTTGGTGCCGGGGCCGATGTTCTCGCGCTCGGTGATGATCTTGTCGCCGGCGCCGTAGACGTAGACCTCGGTGGTCTTGCCGCCCTTGTTGCTGATGTCCAGGACGACGTGGCCGGCCGGGAAGCTGGTCTTGGAGACCTCGCAGGCGGTGTCGGTCGCGTTGATCTTGACCGCGTCCGCGCCGCCCGCCTTGTCGTCCTTCTTCGCCGCACAGCCCGCCAGGGTGGCGGTCGCCACGGCGAGGGTGAGCAGCGCGGCTGCGGTGGAACGGCGACGGGCGGACATGCGGGCTCCAACGGAAAAAGGGCATGGGTGTGCCAGGGCGGGGCAGGGCTGAGCACCGGTGGGGCGTCGGACCAGCGACAACCCCGCCTTAGCTAAGGCATACCTTACGTAAAAACTTTTTTACGTCTACACCCGCCCCCGTCGGAAGCGGGCCGACCGCCCAGCCCGCCCCGCCCCGACCGGGCCCACCCCGCCCCGGACCCGTCAGCGCCCCGGACCCGTCAGCGCCCCGGCGTACGGCGCGCGGCCGCCCGGGCCGTCCACCGGCCCTCGTGCCGGCTGATCCGGATCGGGTGGCCGAAGGTCACGCTGATCAGCTCGGTGGTCATCACCTCGTCCACCGGCCCGGCCGCCACGCACTCCCCGTCCCGCAGCAGCAGGGCGTGGGTGGTGCTCTCCGGCAGCTCCTCCAGGTGGTGGGTGACCAGCACGCTGGCCAGCTCCGGGTGCTGGTGGCGCAGCAGGTCCAGGCTGTCCAGCAGCAGCTCGCGGGCGGTCAGGTCCAGCCCGGTGGCGGGCTCGTCGAGCAGCAGCAGGCGGGGGCTCGGCATCAGCGCGCGGGCGATCAGGGCCCGGCCGCGCTCGCCCTGGGACAGGGTGGTCCACGCCGACTCGGCGATCGCGCCCATGCCGAGCGTCTCGATCAGCTGCTCGGCCCGCTCCAGCACCTCGGGGCCGGGCTTGCGGTGCCACTCCGGCTCGATGGTGTTGGTGTGCCCGGTGAGCACCACCTCGCGCACGCTCAGCGGCGAGCGCAGCGGGTGCCGGGGGTTGACGTGCCCGAGGTGGGCGCGCAGCTCGCGGATGTCCACCCGGCCGAGCCGGCGGCCGAGCACGTCCACCTCGCCCCGGGTGGGGTGGGAGACCGCGCCGAGCAGGGCGAGCAGGGTCGACTTCCCGGCGCCGTTGGGACCGAGCAGCGCCCAGTGCTCGCCCGGCTCGATGGCGAGGGTGATCCCGCGCAGCAGGTGGCGGCCGTCGCGTACGACGTCCACGTCCTGGGTGCGCAGCAGCGGGCCGTCGAAGGACGGGACGGACGAGCTCATGGGGGCGGACCTCCGAGGTGCGGCGCCGGACAGGGTGCGGGCGGGGCGCCGTACCGGACGGGCCGGCGCCGACCGTCTGCGTGCAGAGTACAACCGTCGCCGCGTGCGGAGCCGGGCCGTCCGAGGAGTGGACGCTCCAGAACCCTGTCGCGCAGCGGGAGTTGGGAGGATGATCGGGGGATTCGGAGGGGATGAGGGGAGCGCCGATGCCGACCGACGGGGAAGCGGCCGAGGACCGGGCGGCCGACACGCTGCACGGACTGGTCGAACTGCGGGCCGGGCAGGCACCGCAGGCGGTGGCCGTCCGCTGCGGCGATGCCGAGCTGACGTACGGGGAACTGGACAAGCGGGCCGACGCCCTCGCCCGCCACCTGGCGGCGCGCGGCCTGGCCCCGGGCGGCCGGGCGGCGGTGGCGCTGGGCCGCGGCACGCAGGTGTACGTCGCGCTACTCGCGGTACTGAAGGCGGGCGCCGCGTACGTGCCGCTGGAGCCGAGCGCGCCGGACGCGCTGCTGCGGCACGTCCTGGCCGACGCCGCCCCGGACCTGGTGGTGACCGAGGAGAGCCACCGGGTGCGGCTCGCCGACGCGGGCCCGGCGCAGATCCGTCTGCCTGGACACGGCCGACCTCACCGAAGAGCCGTCCGACCCACCGGGGGCGCCCACCGGCCCGACGGACCTCGCCTGCGTCCTCTACACCTCGGGCTCCACCGGCCTGCCCACCGGGGCCCTGGTCGAGCACCGCAACCTGCTGTCCGCGTACCGGGGTTGGCGCGAGGTGTACGGGCTGTCCCCGGCGGACCGGATCCTGCAGACGTCGAGCCTGGAATTCGACGTCTTCACCGCCGACTGGGTCCGGGCGCTGGGCTCCGGAGCCACCCTGGTGGTCGCCCCGCGCAACCTCACCCTGGACCGCACCGCCGACCTCGCCGGCCTGCCCGCTCTGGTGGCCGCCGAAGGGATCACCGTCCTGGAGCTGAACGCCCGCCTCGCGCGCCGGCTGGCCGCCCATCTCGCCCGGAGTGGCGAGCCACGGACAGGCGAACCCCTGACCGGTACGCCGCTGCCCGGTGTGCGGCTGCTCACCGTCGGCGCCGAGAAGTGGTACCTGGACGAGCAGTTGGGCCTCCAGCGGCTGCTCGGCGACGGGACCAGAGTGCTCAACGTGTACGGCCTCGCCGAGGCCGGCGTGGACAGCGCCTACTTCGACGCGCAGGGCACGGCGGCCACCGGGGACGGCGAGCGGGTCTCCCTGATCGGTCGGCCGTTCCCCGGCACCCGGGTGTACGTGGTCGGGCCGCGCCGCCCCCCCCGGCCGCCGCGGCCCGCCGGCGCGCTCGCGTTCGGGGGGGGCGGGCCCGGCCGGGCGGCCCCCCACCCGGCCCCCGCCACCCCCCCCCCCGCCGCCCGCGCGGGCGGCGACCCCGACGGCCGGGTACTGCTGACCGGGGACATCGGCCGGCTCCGGGACGACGGCGTCCTGGAGTTCCTCGGCCGGGCCGCGCACGTGGTCGGGCCGGTCCCCTTCGCCCGCAAGGCCGCGGTGGTCTCCCGGGTCGCGGCGGCGGCCCGGGCCGAGGGCCGGCTGCGCGCCCACCCGGCGGTCCGGGAGGCGGTCGTGGTGGAGCTGGAGCTGCGGCCGGGCCGGCGCAGCCTGGTCGGGTACGCGGTGACCGCGCCGGACGCGGACGGGGCGGACGGCTGGTCGCTCTCCCAGTACCTGGCGGCCCAACTGCCCGGCGGCGACGCGCCCGAGGCCGTCGTCCCGGTGCCGGAGCTGCCGCGCACCCGGGCCGGAAAGCTGGACCGCGCCGCGCTACCGCTGCCGGCCCCGCCGAAGCACACCGCCGCCGGATCGGCGAAGGCGGGGTCGCGCACAGGCAAGGGCGGCGGCGGCAAGGCCGGGGGCGGGCGCAGCGGCACGTCGGACCTGCCGGGCTGCCTGGTGCTCGGCTGCGTGGTGTTCTTCTCGCTCATGGCCTGGGTCAGCACCAACGTCTTCTTCCCCGGCGCGACGCAGCTCGGGGCGGTGCCCGACGCGTACCACTTCTGGTTCGAGCTGCTCTACCTGTGCGAGAACCTCGCCTTCGGCGCCGGGGTGGCCTTCCTCTTCTTCGGCTTCCCGGCGGTACTGCGGCAGGGGCGGTCGTACAGGCTGTCCCTGCTCACCTACCTCTCGGTGGTGTGGCTGCTGGCCTCCTGGTGGCCACAGGACAACCTGTACCGGCTCACCGACGCCACCGACTGGCCGCGCGAGACGGCGATGGTGTTCACCTTCAACGTGCCGCTGATGGCGGCCGCGCTGGTGGTGCTGATCTTCCTGATCCGGCGGCCGGCCGCCCGGCGGTGACGGCTGCCCAGTCATGACGGCCTGCGCTGATGATCGGTCAGCGCAGCGCCTCGAACATCCCGGCCAGCCCGTGGTGCGCGGCCGCGAGCAGCGCCTGCGCGGCGTCCAGCGCCTCGGCGCTCGGCCCGGCGAGGGCGAGGCCGACGGCGGGCTCCGGGTCGTGGCCCGCCGTCGGGATCAACGGCAGGAGGGTGACGTCGAGCCGGGCGCAGCGCGGCCGCAGCCGGTCGAGGTGGTCGTACAGCGCGCCCGGGGCGAGCCGGGCGCCGAGCGGCATCGCGTCCAGGGTGCGGACGAGGTGGCCCGGGCCCCGCACCTGGTCGAGGCGGGCCCGCAGCATGAAGGCCACGGCCGGGCCGGTGAGCCGCAGGTTGATCTCGGTGGGGGCGAGCCGGCGCTGCCGGTCGGTGACGAAGTCCACGTCGTACCAGCCGCGGTAGCCCTCGGCGGCCAGCCGCTCCCCCACCGCGAGGGCGAACCGGCGGGCCGTCCCGGCGGCGCCCCGGGGCACCGCGTCGGGGCCGACGGTGACGCCCTGGTAGCGGGTGCCGGCGACGTGCATGTCACCGGCGCCCACCGGGTGGACGGCTCCGTCGGGGCCGACCAGCGCGTCGTAGGTGAGGTCGCGCAGCTGGGCGGCCGGGCCCGGGTCGACGTGCTCCTCCAGCAGCAGGCCGCCCTGGGCGGGCAGGAGTTCGGAGCGGACCAGGCGCCGCAGCAGGGGCCGGCCGCCGCCGGCGGCGAAGAGGTCGGCCGGATCCACCACGATGGTGCCGTAGCCGCCGACGCCGTGCGGGCTCTTCAGCACGGTGGTCAGCCCCCGGGCGGCGCGGGCGGTCAGCCGGCGGGCCGCGCGGCCCCGGCCGGCCGGGCGTTCCTGCCGGGGGACGACGATGCCCGGGTGGTCGGGGGCGAGTTCGGCGAACAGGTCGTGGGCCGCCGCCTTGGACTCGTAGCGGTGCACCGCGGCCAGTTCGGGGCCCTCGCCTTGGGCGGCGGTGCGGCCCCAGGCGACCACCGGCCGGCCGACGGCGGCGATCCGCGCGGCCAGGGCCGGCCGTTCGGCGAGCGCCCCGGCCACGCGCCCCCCGCGCCGCGCCCCCCCCAGCCCCCCCGCCGGGCCCCACACCACCG
>NZ_JBHWIR010000219.1:0-4660 GCF_042731835.1 Kitasatospora sp. NPDC059817
CCCTCAAACGCGCCCAACACCACAACTGGCCACCACCACAACCGGCAACAGTCACCGTCACCCAGCACGACACAACCTAAAGTCACTGGCATTGGGACTAGGGCCTGTCCGGCCCCAGGCCGCCGGACCGCTAGACCGTCGCCTGTTCGACCCGCTCGGCCGCCAGGCCGTCCGGCTGGGCGGACAGGTAGGCGCCGCCGCAGGCGGTCAGCCGCAGTGCGGTGTCGATCAGCGGGACGTGGCTGAAGGCCTGCGGGAAGTTGCCGACCTGGCGCTTGAGCCGCGGGTCCCACTCCTCGGCGAGCAGGCCGAGGTCGTTGCGCAGCGCGAGCAGCCGGTCGAACAGCTCGCGCGCCTCCTGCACCCGGCCGATCATGGCGAGGTCGTCGGCCAGCCAGAACGAGCAGGCCAGGAAGGCGCCCTCGTGGCCGGAGAGGCCGTCGACGTTGTTGCCGCTCTCGTCGTGGGTCGGGTAGCGCAGCACGAAGCCGTCCTCGGTGGACAGCTCGCGCTGGATCGCCTCGATGGTGCCGATGACGCGCTTGTCGTCCGGCGGCAGGAAGCCGACCTGGGGGATGAGCAGCAGCGAGGCGTCCAGCTCCTTGCCGCCGTAGTACTGGGTGAAGGTGTTGCGTTCCGGGTCGTAGCCCTTCTCGCAGACGTCCCGGTGGATGGTCTCGCGCAGTTCGCGCCAGCGCTCCAGGTGGCCGTCGGAGGGGGCGTCCTCGGGGGTCTGCTCCAGCAGCTTGATCGTCCGGTCGACGGCGACCCAGGCCATCACCTTGGAGTGGACGAAGTGCCGGCGCGGGCCGCGGACCTCCCAGATGCCCTCGTCCGGCTCCTGCCAGTGGTCCTCCAGGTACTCGATCAGGCGCAGCTGGAGGTGGTGGGCGTGGTCGTTGCGGACCAGGCCGGTCATGTGGGCCAGGTGCAGGGCCTCGACGACCTCGCCGTAGACGTCGAGCTGGAGCTGGCCGGCCGCGCCGTTGCCGACCCGGACGGGCTGCGAGCCCTCGTAGCCGGGCAGCCAGTCCAGTGAGGACTCGGTGAGCTCGCGCTCGCCGGCGATGCCGTACATGATCTGGAGGTTCTCCGGATCGCCGGCGACGGCGCGCAGCAGCCACTCGCGCCAGGCCTTGGCCTCGTCGCGGTAGCCGGTGCGCAGCAGCGAGGAGAGGGTGATCGCGGCGTCGCGCAGCCAGGTGTAGCGGTAGTCCCAGTTGCGCTCACCGCCGATGTCCTCGGGCAGTGAGGTGGTGGGGGCGGCGACGATGCCGCCGGTGGGGGCGTAGGTGAGGCCCTTGAGGGTGATCAGGGAGCGGATCACGGCCTCGCGGTAGGGGCCCTGGTAGGTGCACTGGGCGGCCCACTCGTGCCAGAAGTCGGTGGTGGCGTCGAGCATCTCCTCGGCGTCCGGGGCCTTCGGCGCGTCCAGGTGGGAGGCCTGCCAGGTCAGCGCGAAGGCGATCCGCTCGCCGGCGGTGACGGTGAAGTCGGCGTAGGTGGTCAGGTCGCGGCCGTAGGTCTCGGACTCGCCGTCCAGCCACACCGAGTCGGGCCCGGCCACGGCGACGGTGCGGTGGCCGCCTCCGGCCTGCTCGACCCGGTGCACCCAGGGCACGATGCGCCCGTACGAGAAGCGCATCCGCACCGCTGAGCGCATCCGGACGGTGCCGGCCACGCCCTCGACGATCCGGATCACCTGGGGGACGGCGTCGCGGCCGGCCAGCGGGCGCGGCGGCATGAAGTCGATCACCCGGACGGTGCCGCCCTGGGTGTCCCACTCCTGTTCCAGGACCAGTGAGTCGCCCCGGTAGCGGCGGCGGTCGGCGGGCACCGCGGGGGCGGCCGCGGTGGGCGGCGGGACCCTCAGATCGGCGGTGTCGGTGAAGCGGGGGAGGCCGAGGGCGGGGGCGGCCGGGGTGGGGGGTGCCGCGGGGGTGGGGACTTCGGTCGCGACGGCTTCGGCCGGACCGATCCGCCAGAAGCCGTGTTCATCGGTGCCGAGCAGGCCGGCGAACACGGCCGGAGAGTCGAAGCGGGGCAGGCAGAGCCAGTCCACCGCCCCGTCCCTGCTGACCAGGGCAGCGGTCTGCATGTCCCCGATGAGTGCGTAGTCCTCGATACGGCCGGCCACGTGGATCTCCAGTTCGCAATGTGGTCACGACGCATCGGCGATCTGGGGGAGCGAACGGTCTGCGGGGCCGGAGCCCACCCCGGGACGTCCGGCCCGCCGAAGGGTGGTGGCGGGCCTTGCTGGAGTGTCCGCGCGAGGCTCGGTCGAGCCCCTGGGGTGGGAGGGGAGGAGCTGGAATACGGGGAGGTCCGGTCGCGCATCGGGGACCGGGAGTGTCCTGACCTCCCACGCCCTCCGCGTGCTCGTGCTGTCGGCGATGCGTCCGTGCAGCTTACGACGGACGAAAGGGGCGAAGCACGCGGGCGCAGCCTCGTGTGGCGCCACAATTCGGCGGAAATGCCGTGCATCGCGAGGACGCCGGGCAGGATGGTCCGGACGGATCAGTTCCGCCTGGTCCCAGTGGAGGGGCTGTCATGGCCCGAACGGAGTGCTCCGAAGTGGCCCGGTCCGGCCGTGGTGCGACCGGTGTGACGGCTGCGCCGGATGATGCGCCGGTGGTGCGCCCCGCGCACGCCCCCGGGGCGCCGCGAGCGGGCCGGAAGGCGTCCGGGTCGGGTCACTGATACCCTGGTATCCCGTGGACCGGTGGGATCAAACGCCCCGGACCAGCCGAATCGACGACCCCCCGAGTGCCGTGCACCGCACCGCCTCCCGTCGTTCGGCGAGTCGAGAGCATCCCGCCCACGTCACCTTCGACACGCGACCCACGGGAGCCCCCTCTTGGCACAGCCCCATTCCGGCAAGGCAGCGAACGGCCGCGCCGTGACGACCAAGCACCTCTTCGTCACCGGGGGTGTCGCCTCTTCGCTCGGCAAGGGCCTCACCGCCTCCAGCCTTGGCGCGCTCCTCAAGGCCCGCGGCCTGCGCGTCACCATGCAGAAGCTCGACCCGTACCTCAACGTGGACCCGGGCACCATGAACCCGTTCCAGCACGGTGAGGTCTTCGTCACGGACGACGGCGCCGAGACCGACCTGGACATCGGCCACTACGAGCGGTTCCTGGACACCAACCTGCACGGTTCGGCGAACGTCACCACCGGCCAGGTCTACTCCACCGTCATCGCCAAGGAGCGACGCGGCGAGTACCTGGGCGACACCGTTCAGGTCATCCCCCACATCACCAACGAGATCAAGTCCCGGATCCGCCGGATGGCGACCGAGGACGTCGACGTGGTGATCACCGAGGTCGGCGGGACCGTCGGCGACATCGAGTCGCTGCCGTTCCTGGAGGCCGTCCGCCAGGTCCGCCACGAGGTCGGCCGGGACAACGTGTTCTTCGTGCACGTCTCCCTGCTGCCGTACATCGGCCCCTCGGGCGAGCTGAAGACCAAGCCCACCCAGCACTCCGTCGCCGCGCTGCGCAACATCGGCATCCAGCCCGACGCGATCGTGCTGCGCGCCGACCGCGAGGTCCCGCAGGCCATCAAGCGCAAGATCTCGCTGATGTGCGACGTGGACGAGGAGGCCGTGGTGGCGGCGATCGACGCCAAGTCGATCTACGACATCCCCAAGGTCCTGCACGGCGAGGGCCTGGACGCCTACGTGGTGCGCCGGCTCGACCTGCCGTTCCGCGACGTGGACTGGACCACCTGGGACGACCTGCTGCGCCGCGTCCACGAGCCGCAGCACATCGTCAAGGTCGCCCTGGTCGGCAAGTACATCGACCTGCCCGACGCCTACCTGTCGGTGACCGAGGCGCTGCGCGCCGGCGGCTTCGCCAACAACGCCCGGGTCGAGATCAAGTGGGTGACCTCGGACGACTGCGAGACCCCCGAGGGCGCCCGGGCGCAGCTCGGCGACGTGGACGCGATCTGCATCCCCGGCGGCTTCGGCGACCGCGGCGTCAACGGCAAGGTCGGCGCCATCACCTTCGCCCGCGAGAACCGCGTCCCGCTGCTCGGCCTGTGCCTGGGCCTGCAGTGCGTGGTCATCGAGGCGGCCCGCAACCTGGCCGGCCTGCCCGAGGCCAACTCCACCGAGTTCGACGCCGCCGCCAAGCACCCGGTCGTCTCCACGATGGCCGAGCAGCTGGCCATCGTCGACGGCAAGGGCGACCTGGGCGGCACCATGCGCCTGGGCCTGTACCCGGCCAAGCTCGCCGAGGGCTCGATCGTCCGTGAGGTCTACGGCGGCGAGCAGTACGTCGAGGAGCGCCACCGCCACCGCTACGAGGTCAACAACGCCTACCGCGCGGACCTGGAGAAGACCGGCCTGCAGTTCTCCGGCCTCTCCCCGAAGGGCGACCTGGTCGAGTACGTCGAGTACCCGCGCGAGGTGCACCCGTACCTGGTGGCCACCCAGGCCCACCCGGAGCTGAAGTCCCGCCCGACCCGCCCGCACCCGCTGTTCGCGGGCCTGGTCAAGGCCGCCATCGAGATCAAGACCACCGCGGCCGAGTAAGTCGTTGGTCGTTCACCGGACGGGGGGGCCCCGCGGTGCGCGGGGGGGGCCGCCCGGGGGGTGTTTTTTTGGACAATCCAGAAATGGGGGTGGAGTGGGGCGGGAGGCGCGCCCGGGGTGGGC
>NZ_JBHWIR010000219.1:4670-11232 GCF_042731835.1 Kitasatospora sp. NPDC059817
CGCCCCCCCCCCGCCCCCGCCCCGGGGGGGCGCGGGGGGCGCGCCCCCCCCGGATCTTTAACCCCCCCCGCCGGGGGGTTTTTGGTGGTTGTGCGGCGCGGGGGGGGCGGCCGCGCGGGGGCGGGGCCCCCCCCGTCCGGCGTTAGATTGTGTCGCACTGACGAAAAGGGGAGAGCGATGGACGAGCAGCGCGACCAGGGGATCGCCGACGTGGCCGAGGAGTGGGAGGTCCGGGAGAGCCGGACGCCGTTCCAGGGCAAGGTCACCGGCGTGCGCAGCGAAGAGGTCCGGATGCCCGACGGCAGCTGGGCCCGCCGCGACTACCAGACCCACCCCGGCTCGGTCTCCGTGCTCGCCCTGGACGCCAAGCAGCGGGTGCTGGTCCTGCGGCAGTACCGCCACCCCGTCCGCCAGCGCCTGTGGGAGCTGCCCGCCGGCCTGCTCGACGTGCCCGGCGAGAACCCGTGGCACGCCGCGCAGCGCGAGCTGTACGAGGAGGCGCACTGCAAGGCCGACACCTGGCGCATCCTCGCCGACTACTACACCTCCCCCGGCGGCACCGACGAGGCGCTGCGGATGTTCCTCGCCACCGACCTCGCGGAGGCCGAGGGCGAGCGCTACGCGGCGCAGGGCGAGGAGCAGGAGATCGAGGTCGCCTGGGTTCCGGTGTCCGACCTGATCCGGCTGATCCACGCCGGGCGGCTGCACAACCCGACCCTGATCACCGGCACGCTCGCCGTGCACGCCGCGCTCACCGGACCGGACGGGCTGGACGGGCTGCGCCCGGCGGACTCGCCCTGGCCGGCCCGGCCCTTCGAGGGGTGAGCGAACGGCCCGTACGCCTCCTGAGCACCCTGCTGTTGATCCGCGAGGGTGATTTACCGGTTCGTACGACCGGATGTCACCTCGGCTGAGCCGGACGGTCGAACTACGCTTCGCAGACAGGGCGCCCGTCCCGGGCCGCCTCCGCTGAGGCCGGATGACGTCGGGAGTGGCACGGGTGGCGAGGAAGACGGCGACGATGGACCCCGGCCCCGACGCGCCCGTCGGGGCCGTTCCGGGCCTCGACCGGCTGCCGGCCGGGCCCGCACTGTTCGTCGGGCGGCGCACCGAGCTGGCCGCGCTGCGGGCGGCCGCCGCGCGCCCGGCCACCGGCCGCAGCCCGGTGCTGGTGCTGGCCGGCCGCCCCGGCTCCGGCCGCACCACGCTGGCGGTCCGCTTCGCCCGCACCGCCGCCGCGGACCACCCCGACGGCGTGCTCTTCGCGCGCCTGTCCGCCCCCGACGGCGGCCGGGTGACGCCCGCCCGGGCCGCCCGGCTGCTGCTGGAGCAGCTCGACCCCGAGGCCCCCGTGCCGCTGCCCGGCGCCACCGGGGACGGGCGGGACGAGCCCGCCTGCGTCGCGCTGCGCGAGGCGCTCGTGGGCCGCCGGGTGCTGCTGGTGCTGGACGACGTCCGGGACGCCGGGCAGCTGTGGCCGCTGCTCGCCGACGAACCCGGCTGCCTGGTGCTCGCCACCACCGCCGGGCCGCTCACCGGCATCGAGGACATCGACCCGGTGATCCTCGGCGGGCTCGACCGGCAGGCCTCCGGCGAACTGCTCGCCGATCTGGTCGGCGGCACCCGGATCTCCTGCGACCCGGTCGGCGGCGCCGACCTGGCCGAGGCCTGCGCGGCCCGGCCGGCCGCCCTGCGGCTGATGGCCGGGTGGCTGCGCGGCGACCCGAAGGCGGCCGTCACCGAGGCGGCGCGCGAGCTCACCCGGGTGGTGGGCGAGGAGTCGGCGCGGTCGGCGGCGCCGAAGGGGGAGGGGGAGAAGGCGGAGAAGCCCGTCCAGGGGCCGAAGACCGCCCAGGCGTCGACGCCCGGGAAGGCGGCGAAGCCGGTACCGGGGGCGGCGTCGGGGAAGGCTGCGAAGCCCGTACAGGGCACGACCTCGGGGAAGGCCGCGAAGCCCGTACAAGGGCTGAAGGCTGCCCAGGCGTCCACGCCCGGGAAGGCCGGGAAGGCCGCGACGCCCTCGCCGTCGGGGGAGAAGCCGGCCGAGGGCCCGGCGCCGGAGCCCGCCGCCGCCGAGACGGCCGGGGACCAAGCGGCCTGGGTGAAGCCCGGCCCGGAGCCGGCCGAGCCGGTGCCCGTCCCCGACAGCGACCCGCTGATCGGCGCGTTCACCCTGCTGTACGGCACCCTCCCGGCCGCCCAGGCGCGGATGCTGCGCACCCTCACCCTGGCCCCGGCGCAGACCGCCGACCCGCGCACCGCCTCCGCCCTGGTCGGCTGCCCGGCACCGGAGGCGGCTGTGACGCTCGCCGCACTGGCCGAACGGGAGCTGCTCGGCCAGGAGGCGCCGGCCGCCGACGGCAGCCCGCGCTACCGGGTGCCCGGCCGTCTCTACCCGAGGCTGGTCCGGCTGCGCGAGCAGGAGGACCGGCCCGCCGAGACCGAGCTCGCCCGGGCCCGGCTGCTGGAGCGGCTGGTCCGGCTCACCGAGTCGGCCCGCGCCCTGCTGGACCCGGCGGGCGGCCCCGGGCCGGACCCGCTGCCCGCCGCCCTGCGGCTGGGCTCGGCGGCGCACGCCCGGGAGTGGCTGCTCGGCGAGCGGGACCTGCTGCTCGGGGCGGTGGCCGACGCGATCGGCCAGGGCGACCTGGACGGCTCGGCGGGCCGGCTGGTCACCGCGCTGCTGCGGACCCTGCCGCTCACCGGCGCCGCCCCCGCCGACCTCTACCGGCTGCACGAACTGGTGCTGACCGTCGCCGAGCGGCACGGCAGACCCCGCCGGGCCTCGGCCGCGCTGCTCAACCTGGGCGACCTGCAGGCCGCCGCGGGCCGCTGGGAGCAGGCCGTCGCGCACTACCGGGCCGCCCTGGAGCACGCCCGCACGGCCGGGGACGAACCGCTCTGCGCCCGGGCCCTGGAGGGCGCCGCCGGCTGCCACCGCGCGCTCGGCGACGCGGTGCGCGCCGCCGACTGGTACGGGCGGGCGCTCGGCCTGCGGCAGTCGATGGGGGAGCCCGCCGCCGAGGCCCGGCTGCTCGCCCGGGTGGCCGAGGCGCACACCGCGCAGCGCCGTTTCGACGAGGCGGACCGCGAGTACCGGGCCGCGCTGGCGGTGCTGCGCAGGCTCGGCGACGAGCGCGGCCGGGAGGCCGTCGGGGCCGCCCTCGCGGACCTGCGGGAACGCGTCGACGCCGGGTGGTGAGGGGTATTTCGGAGGTATTGTCGAAGATGCCCGGTTAACACACCTTTGGTGGGAAGATCGCAAGGGAAGCCTACGAACCTGCCAATGTGTTCGGCAGATTTATTCACTTTGGAAGGCTGACACGCCGACTGGGCTTCATTACACTCGAACTCAGTCGCGCAGCGATCCCCGCCCCGGGCTGCCCCGGAGGCTTCCCCACGTGCGCGTCGCCCGCCGGTCTTCTCCGGTAGGGACCCCCATGGCAAGAGGACGTGTTTAGCCGTGAAGGTCGGCATCCCCCGCGAGGTCAAGAACCACGAGTACCGCGTGGCCATCACGCCCGCCGGCGTGCATGAGCTGGTCCGCAACGGACACTCGGTCTACATCGAGGACAACGCCGGTGTCGGCTCCTCGATCCCCAACGAGGAGTACGTGGCCGCCGGCGCCACCATCCTCCCCACCGCCGACGAGGTGTGGGCCACGGCCGACCTGCTGCTGAAGGTCAAGGAGCCCATCGCCTCCGAGTACCACCGGCTGCGCAAGGGCCAGACCCTCTTCACGTACCTGCACCTGGCGGCCGACCGCGCCGGCACCGACGCGCTGATCGCCTCGGGCACCACCGCCATCGCGTACGAGACCGTGCAGCTCGGCAACGGCGCGCTGCCGCTGCTCGCCCCGATGTCCGAGGTCGCGGGCCGTCTCGCCCCGCAGGTCGGCTCGTACCACCTGATGCGCCCGGCCGGCGGCCGCGGCGTGCTGCCCGGTGGCGTGCCCGGCACCCACCCGGCCAAGGCCGTCGTCATCGGCGGTGGCGTCTCCGGCTGGCACGCGGCCACCATCGCCATCGGCATGGGCTACGACGTGACCCTGCTCGACCGCGACATCAACAAGCTGCGCGAGGCCGACCGCATCTTCGGCACGAAGATCAAGGCCATCGTCTCCAACACCTTCGAGCTGGAGAAGGCCGTCATCGAGGCCGACCTGGTCATCGGCGCGGTGCTGATCCCGGGCGCCAAGGCCCCGAAGCTCGTCACCAACGAGCTGGTCTCCCGCATGAAGCCGGGCTCCGTGCTCGTCGACATCGCCATCGACCAGGGCGGCTGCTTCGAGGACTCGCACGCCACCACGCACGCCGAGCCGACCTTCCAGGTCCACAACTCGGTCTTCTACTGCGTGGCCAACATGCCGGGCGCCGTCCCGAACACCTCCACCTACGCGCTGACCAACGCGACGATGCCGTACGTCGTCGAGCTGGCCAACCGCGGTTGGAAGGAGGCGCTGCGCCGTGACCCGGCGCTCGCCAAGGGCCTGAACGTGCACGAGGGCCAGATCACCTTCCCGGCCGTGGCCGAGGCCTTCGGCCTGGAGTCGGTCTCGCTGGAGAGCGTGCTCGCCTGATCCGGTGATCCAGTGATCTGCTGATCCGGCGATCCGCTGATCTGGCGATCCAGTGATCCGGTAGGCCGCCCGGCGGTCGTTCGCCCCCGACCCGATCCCCTCGGGCCGGGGGCTTCGCCGTGCCCGTGAACGGGTGGTTGAGCGGGCGGGTCGCTCTGTCGTCAATTTCTGTCGGTCGTGTCACCCCACCGCAGAAACGTTAGGGTCAACGGCCTACTCATCCCTTGACATCGGCCCGCCCGATAGTCGACACATCCGGCCCACTACCGTGGATTGTGTTGCTGCGAACGCCTTGAACGGCCTAGAGTCGCAAACCGTCGGCATGCTGCCACGCTGACGAATCGACATAGAGTCCTGGATGCCCAAGGAGGTAAGACGACTTGTGAATGAGTCGACATTTGCTCCCGGGGGTGGTCAGCCAGGACTGGCGGAGCGCACCGCCGGCCAGCCGAGTGAGGAGCCCGGGGCCCGGCAGCCCTCCGTGGGCTCGGCCGAGGTCGGCTCGGTCGCACTCCGTACCTTCGAAGCACGCCAGAACACAGCGCAGGTGACCACGGTGACCGATCACGACGCCGACTTGGCGGCCTACGGCCTGGCCTACGGCGAGTTCGCCTACGGTGCCTACGACGACCCGGACGCCGAGTACGAGCCGGACCCGGAGTACGCCGCCACGCTGGCCCCCGACGCCGCGCGCCAGCGCCGCGAGCGGGTCGGCCCGACCGGCCGCCCGCTGCCGTACTTCCCGATCCCCGCCCCGGTCGCCGAGCACGGCCCCGCGCAGATCATCGCCATGTGCAACCAGAAGGGCGGCGTCGGCAAGACCACGTCGACCATCAACCTGGGCGCCGCGCTGGCCGAGTACGGCCGCCGGGTACTGCTCGTCGACTTCGACCCGCAGGGCGCTCTCTCGGTCGGCCTCGGCGTCAACCCGATGGAGCTCGACGTCACCGTCTACAACCTGCTCATGGAGCGGGGCCTGACGGCCGATGAAGTGCTGCTCAAGACGGCCGTGCCGGGCATGGACCTGCTGCCGTCCAACATCGACCTCTCCGCCGCCGAGGTGCAGCTGGTCAGCGAGGTGGCCCGGGAGTCCGCGCTGGCCCGCGCGCTGAAGCCGCTGCTGCCCGACTACGACTTCGTCATCATCGACTGCCAGCCCTCGCTGGGCCTGCTGACGGTCAATGCGCTGACCGCCGCTCACAGCGTCATCGTCCCGCTGGAGTGCGAGTTCTTCGCGCTGCGCGGCGTCGCACTGCTGACCGAGACCATCGAGAAGGTGTGCGAGCGGCTCAACCCCGAGCTGCGCCTGGACGGCATCCTCGCGACCATGTACGACTCGCGCACCGTGCACAGCCGCGAGGTGCTGGCGCGCGTCGTCGAGGCGTTCGGCGAGCACGTCTTCCACACCGTCATCGGGCGGACCGTGCGCTTCCCGGAGACCACCGTCGCCGGCGAGCCCATCACCACGTACGCGACCAACTCGGTCGGTGCCGCCGCCTACCGCCAGCTCGCCAGGGAGGTGCTCGACCGGTGCCGCCCCGCCGAGTGAGTCTCCCGGGGGCCGACGAGCTGTTCCGGACCACCGGCGGGATGGCGCTGTCGCCCTCCCTCGCGCCGCGTCCGGCCGCCGACGCAGCCAGAGCGGAGACCGCGCGGACCGTCCACGGCACGGACGGCGCCGAAGGCGCCGAGGACGCCCAGGACACCCAGCGCACCGGCGAGGCCGGGCGGCAGCCGTCCCAGGACCAGCAGCCGGCCGCCGGCGCACCGGCGGGCGCCCAGCCGCCCGCCCAGCGCTCCGCCTCGTCAGCCGGGCCCCAGGGCGCCGTGCCGGCCGGCCGCCAGCACCCCGGCGCCGCCGAGGAGCAGGCCGGCGGCACCGGGCGCGGCCGGGCGCGCGGCCGGGCGCCGCCGCGCCCCCCCCGGGGCGGGGGGCGCGCCGGGACGATCACCGGGTGAGTGGGCGGCGGGGGGCGCATGGTC
>NZ_JBHWIR010000220.1:0-11231 GCF_042731835.1 Kitasatospora sp. NPDC059817
GGCGCGGGGGGGGGGGCGGGCGCGCGGCGGGGGCGGGGGGCGGGGGGGGCGGGTCCGGGGCCGCGGGCGGGGGGGGGGGGGGGGCGGGGCGGGCCCCCCCCCCCGCCGCCGGGTTGCTGAGGACGGCCACTCGCCTGATGGCTCGCGGACCGCCGGTCACGGGATCAGCTTGCCGGGGTTGAGGATGCCCGCCGGGTCGAGTTCGGCCTTGACGGCGCGCAGGATGCGCACGCCGAGCTCGCCGATCTCGTCGCTCATCCAGGGCCGGTGGTCGGCGCCGACGGCGTGGTGGTGGGTGATGGTGCCGCCGGCGGTGACGATGGCGTCGCCGGCGGCGCGCTTGGCGGCGGCCCACCGGGTGAGCGGGTCCTCGCCGAGGGCGGCGACGACGGTGAAGTAGAGCGAGGCGCCGGTCGGGTAGACGTGCGAGATGTGGCAGAGGACGAGGGCGCCGGGCAGGGCGGTGGTGAGGGCCTCGGTGACGGCGGTCCGCAGCTGCGGGAGCCGGCTCCAACTGGCCGCGGTCTCCAGGGTTTCGCAGAGGGCGCCGGCGCTGAGCAGGGAGTCCCGCAGGTAGGGGGCGTTGAAGCGGCCGTGTTCCCAGGCCCGGGCGGGGGCCTCGCCGACAGACGTGGCGCCGGCGGCGAGCAGGGTGTCGCGGGTGAGCCGGTGGCGGGTGGCGACCTGTTCGGCGGTGCCTTCGAAGACGGTGACGGCGAGGCAGCCGGTGATGGCGGGGGCGCCGCCGATCTGTTCGGTCGTGGCGAGGTTGACCATCGTCTCGGCCTCGTCGGAGAGCCGGATGACGGTGGGGCCGGTGCCGGCCTGTTCGACGGCGCGCAGGGCGGCGCTGCCGGTGGCGAAGTCGGGCAGGCTCCAGGCCTCGTAGGCCTTGACGGCGGGCAGCGGGTGAACGCGCAGGCGGACGGCGGTGATGACGCCGAGGGTGCCTTCGGAGCCGAGGAAGAGCTCGCGCAGGTCGGGGCCGGCGGCGGAGGCGGGGGCGCGGCCGAGGTCGAGCACACCGGCGGGGGTGACGACGCGCAGGCCGCGGACCATCTCGTCGAAGCGTCCGTGGCCGGCCGAGTCCTGGCCGGAGGAGCGGGTGGCGGCGAAGCCGCCGAGGGTGGCGTAGCGGAAGCTCTGCGGGTAGTGGCCGAGTTCGTAGCCGCGTTCGGCGAGCAGGGCCTCGGCGGCGGGGCCGGTGAGGCCGGCGCCGAGGACGGCCTCGCCGGAGGTCTCGTCGAGGTCGTGGAGCCGGTCGAGGCGGCGCAGGTCGAGCGAGATGACGGCGGTGAGGCCGCCGCGTTCGGGGTCGAGGCCGCCGACGACGCTGGTGCCGCCGCCGAACGGGACGGCGGCGATGCGGCGTTCGGCGCAGAGCGCGAGGACGGCGGCGATCTCCTGCTCGTCGCCGGGCAGCACGACGGCGTCGGGCGCGTCCTGGGGGTCGCGGCTGCGGCGGCGCAGCAGGTCGGGGGTGGACTTGCCGCCGGCGCGGGGGAGCCGGTCGGCGTCGGCGGCGCTGACGTTGGTCTCGCCGACGGCGGCGGCGAGGGCCTTGAGGTCGTCGGCGGTGATCCGCGAGGGGTGCAGGACGATCTCGTCGGCGGCCGGTCCGGGGGTGGCGTCGCCGGTGACGCCGAGGGCGGCGGCGAGCAGTCCCTTGATGTCCGCGGACAGCTCCTTGGCGAGGGCCGGGTCGCCCCAGGCGTCCCACTTCATCGGGGGGAGCGGCAGCGCGGCGCCGGCCGGTCCCGCTTGCGTCTCAGATGCCATGCGTTACAGTTTCACACATCATGTCAAGTAGTAACGCCGAGCCCCCTGGCAGTCCCGCGCGCAGCACCGACGACGCGATCCTGGACGCCGCCGCCGACCTGATCGTCCATCTCGGCGTGCGCCGAACGCAGTTGGCGGAGATCGCCCGCCGCGCCGGGGTCAGCCGGCCGACCGTCTACCGGCGCTGGCCGGACGTCCGGGCGGTGATCGGCGCCCTGCTCACCCGGGAGATCCGGGCCACCCGGGAGGGCGTCGCCCTGACCCTCGGGGGCGACGGCGCCCCGATCGGCCGGGAGGCCTTCGTGGACGGGGTCGTCGAGGTGGCCGTCCGGCTGCGGGACCACCCGGTGCTCGGCGCGCTGCTGCGCTCCGCCGACTCCGACCTGCTGCTGGAATACGTCGTCGAGCGGCTCGGCACCAGCCAGCGCGGCCTGCTGGAGGCGCTGCGGGCCGGCATCGAGCAGGGGCAGGCGCACGGTTCGATCCGGTCAGGGGAGCCGGTCGAACTGGCCGCCATGGTCCTGCTGATCGCCCAGTCCACCGTCCAGTCGCACCGCATGGTCGCCTCCCTGCTGCCGGAGGCCGCCTGGCGGCGCGAACTGACCAGAGCACTGAACGGATACCTCGCGCCATGACCTCGACGCCCGCCGGATCCTCCGCCGCTCGCTCCGCCACTCCTTACGCCGGCTCCAGCCGACTCGACGCCGGCCGGCGCCGGGCGGAACTCGAAGCGCTGGGGGACCGCCCGCGGGTCGACCTGCTGGTGATCGGCGGCGGCGTCACCGGCGCCGGGGTGGCCCTGGACGCCGCCTCGCGCGGGCTGCGCACGGTGCTGGTCGAGTCCCGCGACCTGGCGTTCGGCACCAGCCGCTGGAGCTCCAAGCTGGTGCACGGCGGCCTGCGCTACCTCGCCTCCGGGCGGATCGGGGTGGCCCGGGAGAGTGCGATCGAGCGCGGCGTGCTGATGACCCGCACCGCCCCGCACCTGATCCGCGCGCTGCCCCAACTGGTGCCGCTGCTCCCGGGGTTGCTGCGCCCCGGGCAGGCCTCGCTGATCCGGGTGGGCTTCCACGCCGGGGACGCGCTGCGGCTCAGTGCCGGGACGCCGGGCGCGCTGCTGCCCCGGGTGCGCCGGATCGGCGCCGCGCGGACGCGGCAGCTGGTGCCGGGCGTGCGGACCGCCGGACTGTCCGGCGCGCTGGTCGCGCACGACGGCCAACTCGTGGACGACGCCCGGCTGGTGGTGGCGCTGGCGCGGACCGCGGCGCAGTACGGCGCCACCGTGCTGACCAGGGTGCGGGCGGAGTCCGTGACGGGCGGCTGCGCCCGGCTCACCGACACCGTCACCGGGCAGTCGCTGACCGTCGAGGCCGGCGCGGTGGTCAACGCCACCGGCGTCTGGGCGGGCGAGGTGGACCCGTCGATCAGGCTGCGCCCCAGCCGGGGCACCCACCTCCTGGTGGACGCCGCCGCGCTCGGCCACCCGACCGCGGCGCTCACCGTGCCGGTGCCCGGTTCGACCAGCCGCTTCGTCTTCGCGCTGCCCCAGCAGCTCGGCCGGGTGGCGATCGGGCTGACCGACGAGGACGCGCCCGGTCCGATCCCGGACGAGCCGCAGCCCGCCGAGGGGGAGCTCGCCTTCCTGCTCGACACCGTCAACGCCGCCCTGAGCACCGCGCTGACCAGGGCGGACGTGCGCGGCGCGTACGCGGGGCTGCGGCCGCTGATCGACACCGGGGGCGGCAGCACCGCCGACATCTCCCGGGAGCACGCGGTGCTGGAGTCGCCGTCCGGGCTGGTCACGGTGGTCGGCGGCAAGCTCACCACCTACCGGCGGATGGCCGAGGACGCGGTGGACGCCGCCGTCCGGCTGCGCGGCCTGCCGGCCCGGGCCTGCTGGACGGCCCGCCTGCCGCTGGTCGGGGCCCCGACCCACCGGGACAGCCGTCCGCTCCCGGCGGGCGCCGTGCCCGGCTCGCTGCTCGCCCGCTACGGCGGATCGTCCCAGGAGGTGGTGGCCGCCGAGGAGTTGACGCCGATCGCGGAAGGCCTGGACGTGACGCGCGCCGAGGTCGCCTACGCCGTCACGCACGAGGGCGCGCTGGACGTCGCCGACGTGCTCGACCGCCGGACCAGGATCGGCCTGGTCGCCGAGGACGCCGAGCGGGCCCGCAAGGCGATCGAGGAGATCGTGACGGAGGTCCGGGACGGCAGCCGGGAAGGCTAGGGAAGGCTGGGGAGGGCTAGGGGAACGGCACCAGGTCGGGTTCGACCCAGGTCGTGCGGGCCTGGTCGCTCGTGAGGGTCTCGGGGCGGTAGTGGCGGGCGAGCAGGTCCTTGTCGAGCAGCTCGGGGTGACGGGCGGCGAAGTCCTCGAAGTCGGTTGCGGCGTCGGCGCGGTGGGCCACCAGCTCCATCCAGGCCCGGGTCATGGTGACGTGGAACTTCTGTGGCGCCCCGGCCTTGGCGGCGGTGCGGCGGATGCCGTCGCCGACCAGGTCGAGGGCGGTGGCGCTGCCGTGGCGGCGGACGGCGAGCCAGCTGAGCCGGACGTGCTGACGGTGGCCGAAGCGGTCTGCGCCGGCCATCGCCTCGCGCAGCAACTCGCCGAAGGGGTCGGGGGTTTCGGGAGTTTCGGGGGAGCTCATGAGGAGGCCTTCGTCAGGGCCCGGAGGGTGGCGTGGAAGCCGTCCACCTGGGCGGGGGAGAGGTTGCCGAGTGCGCGGCGTTCGAGGTCGGCGACGGTCTGCCGGATGGTGTCGGCGGTGATTCGGCCGGTGGGGGTGAGCTCGATCAGTACCGAGCGGCGGTCCCCGGCGCGGGTGCCGCGGGTGATGTGGCCGCGGCGTTCCAGGCGGTCCAGGACGCCGGTCAGCGTGGTCGGCCGGGTGCCGACGGCGGTGCCGAGCTCGGAGACCGTCCGGCCGCGCCCGTCGGCGAGGTTGGCGAGGGCGTTGATCTCGGAGGCGGTCAGGTCGAGGTCGACCAGCTCGGTGGCGAGCAGGTGGAGCGTGGCGTGGGTCGCGCGCTGGAGCGCGAGCAGTGCGGACTGCTCGCCGGACGCTTCGGTTTCGAACTTCACGTTTTCGGATAGTACGGTTTCGTACTATCGGCGGGCAAGTCGCCCGGGAGGCGGCGCTCAGCGCGCCGCGCGCTCCGGCATCGGGTGCTCGGCTCCCGCGACCTCCAGGACGCAGGAGTACGGGTGCTCGGCCGCGCCCGTGCGGTCCAGCCGTACCGAGAGCGGCAGCGGCGGTTCCTCGGCGAGTTGGGCGGCGAGCGTCAGCGGGTAGACGCCGTGCCCGTGGACGCGGTGGAAGGCGCATTCCTTGCCGTCCACCAGCAGCTCGGTCTCGGTGATCCAGCCGGAGCGGACGTTGACGGTGACCGAGTGCCCGGCCTGGTCGAAGTGGAAGCTGTACCGCTGGCGCATGGGGAACCTCCCGCGCGGGGGCCGCCGGTCGGGGCGGACCAGGGGATCCACCGCCAGTCTAGGGTGGCCACCGGGCCTCGGCCCGGCGGGTGCGGCGGCCGGGGTGGCGGGTGGTTCCCGGTGGAGCCCCTGAGAAATTCCCGGGGTGGGGCCCGACCGCAGGTGGATTCCCGTGATCTCTACAGTGTTGTAGATTCGTCCGCAGGGAGAGATCGAGGAGGGCATTGTGGGAGTTTCGCTGGCCAAGGGCGGCAACGTCTCGTTGAGCAAGGAGGCGCCCGGTCTGAGCGCCGTGATCGTGGGTCTCGGCTGGGACGTGCGCACCACCACTGGCGCCGACTACGACCTGGACGCCAGCGCGCTGCTCTGCAACGCGCTCGGCAAGGTGGTCTCGGACCAGCACTTCGTCTTCTTCAACAACCTGCGCAGCCCCGATGGTTCGGTCGAGCACAGCGGCGACAACCTGACCGGTGGCGGCGACGGCGACGACGAGCAGATCAAGGTCGACCTGGCGCGGGTGCCGGCCGACGTGGCGAAGGTGGTCTTCCCGGTGTCGATCT
Source organism: Kitasatospora sp. NPDC059817 (assembly GCF_042731835.1). Lineage (NCBI taxonomy): Bacteria > Bacillati > Actinomycetota > Actinomycetes > Kitasatosporales > Streptomycetaceae > Kitasatospora > Kitasatospora sp. NPDC059817. The sequence continues at coordinate 5,773 of NZ_JBHWIR010000220.1, forward strand.
ACGACGCCGACGCCCGGCTGCAGAGCTTCGGGCAGGTCCGCAACGCGTTCATCCGGGTGCTGAACCAGGCCAACGGCCAGGAGATCGCCCGTTACGACCTCAGCGAGGACGCGTCCACCGAGACCGCGATGGTCTTCGGCGAGCTGTACCGCAACGGCGCGGAGTGGAAGTTCCGCGCCATAGGGCAGGGTTACGCCTCCGGTCTGCGCGGCATCGCGACCGACTACGGCGTCAACGTCTGATCGCAGCAGGTGGATCGCAGCAGGTGATCTGACGGGGTTTCGGCGGCCACGGGCCTGTGCGGCCCACACTCACTCGGGACGCCCGAGGGCGTGGCCGCCGAAACCCCCGCTGCCGGTGAGCTGGCCGTGCCACCAGGCGACCATCCCCGGCTCGTCCATGGTCGACCAGTCCGGTGCGGCGGCGACCTGCTCCCGGCCGAGCCGTCGGCCCAGTTCCACCAGCTCCCGCCCGACCACGCCCCGCTCCTGGTCGTACGCGGCCAGCACGGACGGCCAGGAGTCGCCGTGCGCGGCGGCGGCCCGCCCGGCCTGCTCGAAGGCGTGCGCGTCCTGCAAGGCCTTCACCGCGCCGCTGGTGTTGTGCGGGCGGACGACGGTGGCCGCGTCCCCGCCGAGGAGCAGCCGGCCGGCCGTGCGGCGCGGGGTCTCCAGGTCGTAGACGGGCTGGAGGAAGGTCCGCTCGCGCGGGGTGAGGGTGACCAGGGCGGCCCAGTACGGCGGCAGGTGCCGTTCGGCGAGCCGGCGCAGGTCGTCCAGCTGCCCGTCGGTGAGGGTGCCCGCCGGGATGCTGGTCGGGCCGTCGAGGCGCAGCCAGGCGGGAGTGGGCGCGTAGAAGACCCAGTTCACCTGGGTGCTGCCGGGGGTGAGCCCGGGGATGCGGTAGATCACGACCTGGCCGCCGGGGTAGCAGACGGTGGCGCACTCGTCCTCCGGCCAGGCCGCGGACCCGCCGGGCAGCTCCGCCAGCAGTGCGGCGTCGTAGCTGCCGCGCCAGCACACGTACCCGGCGTATTCGGGCCGGGCCTGCGGGCAGACCGCCGCGCGGACCACCGAGCGGTAGCCGTCGGCGCCGATCACCAGGTCGTGCGGTTCGCGGGTGCCGTCGGGGCCGGCCGTCCAGGCGCCGTCCTGGTCGGTGCCGGCCGCGGTGACGGTGTGGCCTTGCCGGAACTCGATCCGGTCGGGGGTGCGTTCGCGCAGGGCCTGCCAGAGGACGGCCCAGTGGTGTGAGTGGAACGGCATCGGCTGGTTCCAGAGCACCCGCCCGCGCCCGTCCGGTCCGTCGCCGCCGCGGTCCTCGGCCGTCTCCCGGGTGACCCAGCGGCGGACGGTGAGGCGGTGGCGGCGGACGCCGTCGTGGAGGTGGCCGGCGCGGACCAGTTCGTCGAAGCGGTCGTCGTTGATGCAGATCCCGACGCCTCGGTCCTCCAGCTGGCCCTCGCTGCGTTCCAGGACCACGATCCGGTCCGCTCCCAGCCGGGCGGCGGCCCCGGCGAAGGCGCTTCCGGCGATGCTGCCGCCGATCACGGCTATCGAGCTATCCCGCATGGCGGTCCTCTCCCAGCTGCCCACACTATCGATCTGACAATACGCGGACCATGTCCGCGAGTTGGTGGGAACCGACAGAGCGCGGGGCCCCGGCCCGCGACCCCGTTATGCAACTAGTTGCACATCGAGCCACCGTCCCCTACCCTGCGGTAACAACGACCCCCGCCGCCCCCAGGAGACGTCGATGAGCGCGTCGATGAGCACCACCCCCGGCAGCAGCCGCTACCCGCACCTGCTCAGCCCGCTCGACCTCGGCTTCACCACCCTGCCCAACCGCGTCGTCATGGGCTCCATGCACGTCGGCCTGGAGGAGGCCCCCGACGGCTACCGGCGGATGGCCGCCTTCTACGCCGAACGGGCCCGCGGCGGCGTCGGCCTCATCGTCACCGGCGGCATCGCCCCCAACGAGGCCGGGCGCCCCTGGGAGGGCGGCGCGATGCTCACCACCGAGGCCGAAGCCGACCGCCACCGCGTCGTCACCGACGCCGTGCACGCCGCCGGCGGGAAGATCGCCCTGCAGATCCTGCACTTCGGCCGCTACGCCTACCACCGCGACCTCGTCGCCCCCAGCGCCCTCCAGGCCCCGATCAGCCCCTTCGTCCCGCACGAGCTCACCGCCGCACAGGTCGAGCAGACCATCGAGGACTTCGTCCGCTGCGCCGAACTCGCCCGCCGCGCCGGGTACGACGGCGTCGAGGTCATGGGCTCCGAGGGCTACCTGATCAACGAGTTCGTCGTCGCCGCCACCAACCGGCGCGAGGACGAGTGGGGCGGCCCGTACGAGCGCCGGATGCGCTTCCCGGTGGAGATCGTCCGCCGCGTCCGCGAGCGGATCGGCGAGGACTTCATCATCGTCTACCGCCTCTCCATGCTAGACCTGGTGCCCGGCGGCTCCACCCTCGACGAGGTCGTCCGCCTCGCCCAGGCCGTCGAGGCCGCCGGGGCGACCATCATCAACACCGGCATCGGCTGGCACGAGGCCCGCATCCCCACCATCGCCACCTCCGTGCCGCGCGGCGCCTTCGCCTGGGCGACCAGGAAGGTGATGGGCACGGTCGGCATCCCGCTGGTCACCACCAACCGCATCAACACCCCCGAGATCGCCGAGCAGTTGCTCGCCGACGGCTGCGCCGACCTGGTCTCGCTGGCCCGTCCGCTGCTCGCCGACGCCGACTTCGTCGCCAAGGCGGAAGACGGCCGCGCCGACGCCATCAACACCTGCATCGGCTGCAACCAGGCCTGCCTCGACCACACCTTCAGCGGCCTGATCACCTCCTGCCTGGTCAACCCGCGCGCCTGCCACGAGACCGAACTCGTGCTCGCGCCCACCAGGTTGCGCAAGCGCATCGGCGTCGTCGGAGCCGGACCGGCCGGGCTAGCCTTCGCCGTCTCCGCCGCCGAACGCGGCCACGACGTCACCCTGTTCGACTCCGCCGCGGCGATCGGCGGGCAGCTGAACACCGCCCGACTCGTCCCCGGCAAGGAGGAGTTCGACGAGACGCTGCGCTACTACCGCACCCGGCTCGCCGAGTTGGCCGTCACTCAGCGCCTCGGCACCACCGCCACCGCCGAGCAGCTCGCCGCCGAGAACTTCGACGAACTCGTCCTTGCCACCGGCGTCACCCCGCGAACCCCCGCCGACCTCCCAGGAGTTGACCACCCCAGCGTGCTCGGCTACCTCGACGTCCTGCGCGGCGGTGCCCCCGTCGGCGAGCGGGTCGCCATCCTCGGCGCGGGCGGCATCGGCTTCGACGTGGCCGGCTTCCTCACCGACCCGGGCGACGCGGCCAGCCTCGACCCGGCCGTGTTCCAGGCCAAGTGGGGCATCGACCCGCAGTACCGCGAGCGCGGCGGACTGCGCCGCCCCGAGCGGCCCGCACCGCCGCGCGCCGTCCACCTGCTCCAGCGCAAGACCAGCAAGGTCGGGGCCGGGCTCGGCAAGACCACCGGCTGGATCCACCGCACCGAGCTCCGACACCGCGGCGTCACCATGGTCGCCGGCGCGACGTACGACCTGATTGACGACGCCGGCCTGCACTTCACCGTCGACGGCGAGCGCCAACTGCTGCCCGTGGACACCGTGGTGCTCTGCACCGGCCAGGAACCGCGCCGCGACCTGTACGAGGCGCTGCGCGAGCGCGGCCTGGAGGCCCACCTGATCGGCGGCGCCGACGTCGCCGCCGAACTCGACGCCAAGCGGGCCATCAAGCAGGGCACCGAACTGGCCGCCGCGATCTGACCCTTCCTTTCGCGCTGGGTCCTGTTCGGCCGGACAGGACCTGGGCACGCCTTGGGCACGCCCTAGGATCGACGGCATGTCGCTGCCGCACGCCATCCTCACCGCCCTGCTGGAGAAACCGTCCTCGGGGCTGGAGCTGACCCGGCGCTTCGACAAGTCGATCGGCTTCTTCTGGCCCGCCACCCACCAGCAGATCTACCGCGAACTGGGCCGACTGGAGGCCGCCGGACAGATCCGGGCCCTCCAGCCGTCCGGCCCCGTCCGCGGACAGAAGAAGGAGTACGAGGTCCTGCCCGAGGGCCGCGCCGAACTCGCCCGCTGGACGGCCGAGGGCGCCGCGCCGCGCGCCGTCCGCGAACCGCTGCTGCTACGGCTGCGCGCCGCCGCGGTGGTCGGTACGGACGGCCTGGCGGCCGAGGTGCGGCGGCACCTGGCGCTGCACCGCGCGCAGTTGGACGACTACCGGGAGATCGAGCGGCACGACTTCCCGGCCGAGACGACGGCCGGGGAGAACCGCCTCCAGCACGCCGTGCTGCGGGCGGGTATCGGGCTGGAGGCCTTCTGGGTGCAGTGGCTCGCCGAGACCCTCGAAACCCTCGAAACCCCCGAAACCCCCGAAGCGCTCGAAGCGCTCGAAACCCCCGGACCGCTTCCGCCGGACCAGCCGGACCAGGGGGCCTGACCTGCGGTGATCCGCGCCCGCGAGCCCCGTAACAGGCCCGGTGGGACACTGGTGCCTGTCCCTGCCCGAACTCTCGACCGGGGGGCCCGCATGTCCCACCCGAAGCCGCTCCACGCCCTCGCCGCCGCCGCCCTCGCCGCGGCGGTCGCCTTGGGCCCGGCCCACCTCGCCGCGGCCGCGACGCCCGGCCAGCCCGCCCAGGGCCTGCCCACCTCCGAGCAACTCGCCGCGGCCCTGCTCACCGTCGACGACGTCGGCCCAGGCTTCACTCAGGTCTCCAGCACGGCCAGCCCCAGCGCCGGCCCCAGTACGATGCCGTCCCCGGCCAACGGCTGCGACGCCCTCAGCGACCTGATCAACATGCACACCGGCATCCCCGGCCCCGAGACCCCGCACGCCGAGGCCGAACTGGACGGTCCGGGCGGCAACCCGATGGTGACCGAGTCCCTCACCGCCGAGGACGCGGGAAAGCTCACCACCGACCTCGACGCCGCCACCGCGGCCCTCAAGAGCTGCCACACCATCACCTTCAGCGCCGGCACCAACGACTCGGTGACCTTCACCGTCACCCCGGTCACCCTCGGCGACCGCCAGGACGCGTCCGCCGTCCGCCTCGACGGCACCCTGGCCGGCGTCCAGCTGAACGCCTTCGTCGGCGTCGAGCGCTTCGGCACCGTCGGCATGGCCTTCGGCTTCTTCCAGCGCGGCGGCGACTCCTCCCGGCTGGCCTCCTTCCAGTACCGCGCCGCCGTCGCCAAGGTCCAGCGCGCCCTCGGCGCCACCGCCGGCAGCACCATCCCGCCCACCGCTACGGCCCCCGTCACCCAGGGCACCTCGGTCTGAGCCGGACAACGCGACGGCCCCCCGCGCGGCCCCCCCGGCCCCCGGGGCGCCCCCGCCGCCCGCGCGCGCGCGGCCGGGAGGAAGTGCGGCTGTCCCGGCGGGACGGCGGCTACCAGTGGGTGTG
>NZ_JBHWIR010000221.1:0-537 GCF_042731835.1 Kitasatospora sp. NPDC059817
GCACCCCCCCCGCCCCCCCCCCCGCGGGCCGCGGATTTTAAAAATATACCCCCATGTATTACATACACCCCCCCGCCCCCCCCCACCCCCCCCTTCCCCCTGGTCGGCGGCCCCCCGATCTCCCCCCGCGACACCCATCCAGCACCGGACCAAATATGACGACCGGTCTACATAGTCGGGCTGGCGACAAGCATGAGCACCCCCGCCCGCGCGCAGGAAGTCGACCTGGCCGACTTCCTGCGCAGCGCCCCAGCCGGACTGGGCGCGCAGAATATGACGACCGGTCTACATAGTTGTATGCACGGCGAGCGGCGCCTCCGCCCCTCCGATGCGCACAGGAAGTCGGCCTGATCGACTTCCTGTGCGGAATCCACCGTGCGCAGCGCAGAATATGACGGTCGGTCTACATATTTGGCCGACGGCAGGCGTGAGCGCCCTCCCCCACGCGGGGGGAGTGTGCGCGGGTGTGGTCTCGCGCGGAGCGGCGCCCCGCCGGGGGGGGGTGGGGGGGGGGGCGTGTGGGGGTGTGGTTGTGAG
>NZ_JBHWIR010000221.1:547-11171 GCF_042731835.1 Kitasatospora sp. NPDC059817
CGTGAGCCCCATCCCCCACGCGCCGTAAGGCGGACTGGTCGCATTCCTGCGCCGTGCCCCCCAGGCTGGCGGGCTGGGGGGCCGAGGAATATGACGGTTGGTCTACATAATTCCCCGAGGTGGAAACGGCGGCGCGTGACGTCCGGTGGGCGGGGGCTAGTCGGCGAAGCGGGCTGACAGGTGGGGGAGGAGGGTGGGGAGGTCTTCGTCCTCCCAGGGCTCGCCAGTCGGGGGGCCGGAGGTGATGCCGTTGGAGGGGAGGTCGGCGCCGGTGAGTTGACGGTAGGCATGGGTGGCCGCGTAGGCGAGGTCTTCGGCCTCCAGTTCCTCCTGGTCGGGGGTGAGGAGTTCGGCGAGGCTGTCCGGGTCGGCGAGGGCCTGTTCGAAGAGGGTTCGGCCGGCGCCTATCAGCCAGTCGCGGAAGTAGTCGAAGCCGTCGTCGCTGCAGCCGCCGTTGACGAGGTAGCCCGCGCCCCAGAGCAGCCAGGTGCAGGAGCGGGCCTTCTGCTGCGCGTAGTGCCGGTCGAAGTCCGCGATCTGATCGGGTGCCAGGCCGGCGAGGTGCTCGGTGAGCGCGTCGGCGTGTTCGCTCTCGTCGGCGGCGCCGGCGCGGGTGTCGTCGATGATCTGCCAGAAGGTGTCGAGATCCATGCCCGTCACCTTGGCAGGTGGGGCTGACACTCTCTCGCGCAAGCGGCAGAACGGTTTCAGTGGTTTCAACGGTTTCAGCAGCTTCAGCGGTTTCAGCGGGGCGTCTGGGTGCGGAAGCTGTGGCCGAGCTCGGGGCCGGGTCCGTAGTAGTGGCGGAAGTTGTAGATCAGCGGGCTCCAGCGGGCCGGGTCGACGTGCTGGGAGCCGGGGACGACGATGCATCGACGGTAGGGCGGGGGGGCTGCGGCGGGGGGGCCGCGGTGGACCCCCCCCCCTCCGCACCCCCACACGCCCGCGGGCGCCGCGCGCGCCGCACCCCGCGCCGCCCTGAAGATCGCGCCCGGCATCCCGCACGAGGCGGTGCCCGCCGAGGCCGAGGCGGAGTGGATCTCGGACGGGGGTGACGTGAAGGACGCCGTTCTGCGCCGGGATGTCGTAGACGCAGCTGCCGCCGCCGGAGCCCTTGCACAGGTGGGCGTGGGCGCCGCCGGACTGGTTGTTGAGGACCCAGTGGTTGCCGTACTGGTTGCTCAGGTTGTGCGCGCCGTAGCTCCAATACACCTCGCTCGGGGCCGAGGCCGGGTTCTGGTTCTGCGGGTAGACGCAGACCGCCCCGTACGGACAGCCCGCCCAGGAGCCGTCGGCGGCGCCGGCGCTGCCGGCGCCCAGGGTGGTCAGGGTGGTCAGGGCCGCGGTCGCGAGGGCGAGGGTGGCGACGGCGTGGGTGATCCTGCGCATGGATGGTTCTCCCTTGGCTGGTGAGCGGCCTGACGTGGGGTCCGGCCGGTGCTCAGCAGCCTAGGAACGCGGGCGCGGCGGCGGTCCCTGACATCTGACAGGGGCGCGCCGCCGCACTCCGGGAGCCGGCCCGCCGGCTCGCTGGGCTAGAGCTCGCGGGGCTAGAGCTTGCCGAAGGTGTCGCACTGGGCGAGGTCGCCGGTGCGGTAGCCGGTGGTGAACCAGGTCTTGCGCTGCTCGGAGGAGCCGTGGGTCCAGCCCTCCGGGTTGACCCGGCCGGTGGCCTGCTTCTGGATCCGGTCGTCGCCGACGGCCGCGGCCGCGTCCAGGCCCTGGGCGATGTCCTGGTCGGTGAGGGAGGCGATCAGCGGCCGCCCGGTGGAGGGCTGCGGGGTGGTGGTGGCGTGGTGCGCCCACACCCCGGCGTAGCAGTCGGCCTGGAGTTCCAGCTTCACGGAGGCGCTGTTGGCGCCCTGGCGGTCGCTGCCCACCTTCTGCATGGTGCCGAGGAGGTTCTGGAGGTGGTGGCCGTACTCATGGGCGACGACGTAGGACTCGGCGAAGGGACCGCCCTTGGCGCCGAAGCGGGCCGAGAGCTCGTTGAAGAAGCCGAGGTCGAAGTAGGCCTTGCGGTCACCGGGGCAGTAGAACGGGCCGACGGCGGAGGTCGCCGGGCCGCAGGCGGTGGAGACCTGACCGGTGAACAGCACCGTCTCGGCGTTGCGGTACGCGGCGCCCGTGCGCTTGGGCAGTTCGGCGCGCCAGAACTCCTGCACGCTGTTGGTGACCGCCACGATCCGGCAGTCCTGGCGCCGGTTGGCGTCCGCACCGGTCTTGCAGGCCTGCTGCACCTCGCCGGCGGTGTGCGCGCCGTTGGAGGTGGTGGAGCCGCCGCCGGAGGACAGGCCCAGCAGCTGGGGGTCCACGCCCAGGACGACCGCGAACAGCACGACGATCAGGCCCACCGCCCCGCCGCCGATGGCGACCTTCCCGCCCGGGATCCCGCGCCGGTCGTCCACCTGCGAGGTGTCGAGGTCGCCCTGGTCGTCGAACTGCATGCCCCTGCCCGCTTCTGTCGTGTTTGTCAGTACTGGTGACGGTCTGTGCCGGTGACGGCCCGCCCAGCCTACGGGCAGCGGGCGCCGGCGCGGCGCAGCGGGGGCGCGGGCGGCAGGGGCCGGGCGGGGGCGGGGTCGGGCGGCGACTGCGGACGCGGCCGTGGACGTGGCGATCGGGCACCGCTCCCCCGGGGCCGCGTGTGCCGTCCTGGATCACCATCCGACCCGGCCGATGGACTGACGATTCGTCAACTCCTGATGCGGGTACCGGATTCGGCCGCGACGGAGACCTCGGCAGGGCGGGCGGGCCCGCGGGGGCGGCCGAGCAGGACGCCGGCCAGGACCAGCGCCAGCCCGCACACCTGGCGCGCGCCGAGCCCCTCCCCCGCGAGGCCGGCGCCCAGCAGGACGCCGGCGAGCGGGTTGAGCAGGCCGAGCAGGCCGACCGTGCCGGCCGGCAGGTGGCGCAGGCCCGCGAACCAGAGGGCGAAGGCGAGGGCGGTGGCCACCAGGGTGACGTAGCCGAAGGCCGGGAGTGTGCGGGCGTCCATCGCCGGGGGCGCGCCCTCCGCGGCGGCGGCCAGGGGCAGCAGCATCAGGCCGCCGGCGGTCAGCTGCCAGGAGGTGACGGCCAGTGGGTCCGCGCCCTCGCGCCAGCGGGCGGCCAGCACGTAGCCGACGCAGGAGACCAGCATCGCCGCCGCCGACGCCGCCAGCCCGGCCCTGCTGACCGCGCCGCCCGCGCCGAGCAGCGTGAGCGCCACCCCGCCCAGGCCCACCACCGCGCCGACCAGGTGGGCGCGGTGCGGGCGCTGCCCGGCCAGTGCCCAGGCGGTGAGCAGCATCGCCAGCGGGGAGGCGGCCATGACGGTGGCGGCGGTGCTGGTGGGCAGCAGTTGGGAGGCGAGGTAGAGCAGGACGAAGAACACCGCGGTGTTGAGCAGTCCGAGCAGGGCGCTGCGCCACCACCAGGGCCCGTGCGGGCGGCGGCGGGACAGGGTGAGCAGGACCAGTCCGGCGGGCAGGGCGCGCAGGGCCGCGCCCCACAGGGGCCGGTCGGCGGGCAGGTAGGCGTGGGTGACGTAGTAGTTGGCGCCCCAGGCGAGTGGCGCGACCGCGGTCAGCGGGACCCACCGCAGATTGGCTTCCATGGAAGGCAATATACCTTCCTGGGAAGGTACTGGCGGTAGGATGGCCCCATGGAGCACCAGCAGCACCCCCGGACGCCCTCCCCGCCGGGCGCGGACGCCGACCACGTGGCGCTGATCCAGGCCGCGTGGCGGCGCGAGCGCCCCGACCTCGACGTCTCCCCGCTGGCCGTCATCGGCCGCCTGCACCGCCTCGCCGCCCGGCTGACCGGCGAACTCGCCCTGGTCTACTCCCGCTACGGCCTCGGCGAGGGCGACTTCGACGTCCTGGCCGCGCTGCGCCGGACCGGCGCCCCCTACGAGCGGGCCCCCGGGGAACTCGCCGCCCACACCATGGTCACCACCGGCGCGATGACCAAGCGGATCGACCGCCTCGAACGCGCCGGACTCGTCACCCGCCGCCTCGCCGAGGGCGACCGGCGCGGGCGCGTCGTCGCCCTCACCGACGCCGGACTGCGGCTGATCGACGAGGCGTTCACCGCCCACCTGCGCAACGAGCACCGCCTGCTCGCCCTCCTGTCCCCCGAGGAGGCCGCCGCCCTGCAGACCCTCCTCACCGCCTGGCAGCACCGCCTGGACGGCACCGAGCCGGACGGCGGGCCAGCACAATTTGACTGCTCCCCCGGCTGACGCCGGGGATTCCGGCTTCTGTCGGGTGGATTGGTGACTCAGGCCGCCTTCCGGGACGGCGTCCCGGCAGGTCTTCTGCCATCAGCGTCAGCCGGGTTCAGACCTGCCCGGTTGAGCATCACGTAAGCGGAGTTCTTGTCCCTGGGGGACACGGCTCCGCACGTGGTGCAGGTATAGGTGCGCAGTCCCAGCGGCAGTGCGCGCTTGGTTCTCGCATCGCAGTGCGCGCAGTCCATCGCAGCCGGTAGGTGTACCGGGTATGCCCGGTACACCCGTCCGTGTCCTGCGCCGTGATCGCCATGACCGGCAACATAGCCTGACGGTCTGACAAAGGTGCTTGGACCGGGGCGGTGGACACCGGCCCGGTGAGCGGCAAAACGGCCGCCCCCGACCCGCCACGCGGAAAACCGAGCTCCTCCCCGACCTGAAAGCCGGGGCATCCTCCGACATCAAGGTGACGCATGACCAGCACCCCGCCGCCCCAGCCCGAACCCGGGCCGCCCGTCGCCCCGTCCCCGTCCGGCCCGGAGAGCCCGGGGGCCCGGGCCGACCGGCGGCTGGTGGAACTGCTCCAGGAGCTGCGGGTGCTGCAGACCGGCGTGCAGATCGTGTTCGCGTTCCTGCTCGGGGTCGCCTTCACCCCGCGCTTCGCCACCCTCACCGACGGCCAGCAGGACGTCTACGTCACCACCCTGCTGCTGGCCGTCATCTCCTCGGCCGTGTTCGCCACCCCGGTGGCGCTGCACCGCGGGCTGTTCCGCCACCCCGGCAAGGCGCGGATCGTCAAGGTCTCCGTCCACATCGCCCAGTTGGGCTTGGTGCTGCTGGCCTGCGCGCTCACCGGCGCCGTGCTGCTGGTCCTGGATGTCGTGCTCGGGACCGCCACGGCCCTGGCCATCACCTCCGTCGTCGCGCTGATCTTCGCCGGGCTGTGGTTCGTCCTGCCCTGGGTGGTGCGCCGCCCGCTGCACGACGACTGAACCGGACACGGATCCGCCCCGACCTCGACCCGGCCGCCGTCGCCGACCTCGTCTTCGACTGCTACGTGACCGCGCTGAGCCGCTGGCTGGCCGGCGACGCCGCCTTCCCGCTCGCCGACGGCCTGCTGGCCAGGCTCGCCGTGCTCGCCGCCGGCTTCGGCCCGCCGCGCGACGCCTGACGCCTGACGCCCGCTTCCGCCTCCCGCGACCCGCTTCCCGTCACCCGCGCTGCGCCGGGGGCGGGTGCGGCGCGGGTGACGGACGGGACCGGGCCGGGGCCGGCTGTCGGGCGCCGGGGGCCAGGCGGGGAAGGCCCACACCTCCCTCACCCCTCAGAGCCCGCCCGCCCCCGAAACCGCTTACCGCCCCACCCCGCACGGCGGGTACCGTGCCCGGATGCACAGCAACGACACCAACGGCAGCGGGAGCGCCAACGGGGACGGCAACGGCAGCGCCCCCACCTGGGACGTCCTGCTGCTCGGCGGCGCCTCCGGCCTCGGCAAGAGCCGCGCCGCCGCCGAACTCGCCCGGCACAGCGGCGCGTTCGTGGTCGAGTTCGACGACGTCGTCGCCGCCCTGCACGCCGCCACCACCGCCGAGGGCCACCCCGGCCTGCACCACTTCGACGGCCTCGACGACCCCGACGCGCTGCCCGCCGACCGCGTCCTGGAACTGCAGATCGCCACCGCCCGCGCCCTGGACGACGCCCTGCTCGGCGTGGTGCGCAACCGCCTCACCGTCGACGTGCCCGCGATCGTCGAAGGCGACTACCTCACCCCGGCCGCCGCCGCCCGCGCCGCCGCCGAGGCCTCCGGGCAGGAACGCGTCGTGCGCGCCGTGTTCCTGCACGAGGGCGACGCGGCCGGCATCAGCGCCAACTACGCCCAGCGGGAGCCCGACTGCGGCCCGCAGGAACGCCGCGCCGCCGTCAGCGCCCGCTACTCCCACTGGCTCGCCGACCAGGCCCGCACCCACCACCTGCCCGTCCTGGACTGCCGCCCCTACCCCACCCTCGCCGACCGCCTGCTCCGCGCCCTGGCCTGACCTGGCCTGACCTGACCTGGCCTGACGTGGCCTGAGCTGACCTGGCCTGGCCTGACGAAAGGGGTCCACAGGTGCTGATCGTGGTGAGCGGCGGGCCGGGCAGCGGGAAGACGACGCTGGCCCACGCGCTGGCACAGGCCCTCGGCTGCCCGGCGGTGTGCCGGGACGAGCTGAAGGAGGGCCTGGTGCACGCGGGCACCCGGGCCGGGAACCCCGACGAGGCGGTGCGCGCGGCGTTCTTCGACGTCCTGGAGGTCCTGGTGCGCGCGGGGGTGAGCGCGGTGGCGGAGGCCGCGTTCCAGGACCGGCTGTGGCGGCCCGGCCTGACCCCGCTGGCCGAGCACGCCGAACTGCGGATCGTGCACTGCCGGGTGGACCCGGCAGTGGCCCGCGCCCGGATCCGGGCCCGCCTGACGACGCACCCGCGCCGCGCCGCGCACGCCGACCGCGCACTCCTCGCCGCCCCGCCCGGCCCGGGCAACCTGCTGGACGACTTCACCCCGCCGTCCCTGCCGGTGCCGCACCTGCACGTGGACACCACCCACGGCTACCAGCCGCCGCTGGCGGACATCACCGCCTTCGCCACCAGCCCCTGAAGCCGACTGTCCGTCAGTTCGCCAGTGAGCCCGGCGGCTTTCCGGATCAACTCTGGTCAGCCGAAGGCGAGTTCAGATTCCCACAGGAGCTTGACGGGCTTCGCGCGGACGGCGGCTCCGCCGACCTGCCGAGCCCGGCCGTCCGTTTGCGGGCAGCGCGCGAGGGGGAAGACCCCGCGCCGGGCCCCGCTTGCAGGCGAGGCACCGTGACCGCCGTGACCGCCGTGGCGTCAGCCGTCACTCCGACAGCCGTACTCGGCAGTCCGTCCGTCAGATTGTCAGCTCGCTCGCATGGGCCGCCGGGATGACTTCTCCCGCGCGCCGGATCAGCCCGGATAACACGGACGACATAGTCAGTTCGTCACCTTACGGCCGCATTCATGCCGTCATCCAAGAGTCCCGCGAGCACCCTGGGGAGTCCCCGATGCCCGAAGTCAGACGCCACTGGGGCTTGGCCCGAGCCTTCGAGACGCCAGGAAGAGCCCTGGCCCGTCCGCCGAGGAGGGCGGGCTCGGCGCGGCGCGGCTGGACGGGAATGCTGGCGGCCGTGCTGATGCTGGCGCCGGCGCCGCTCGTCCCGCTGCTGGCCGCACCCGCCGCGCACGCGGCTCAGACGTGCCCGGCGGATGCCGGCTACACCGACTGCCTGTCCTTCGCCTACACCGGAAGCGACCAGGACTTCACCGTCCCCACCGGGGTCTCCTCGATCAGGGCGAAGGCCTGGGGTGCGGGTGCGGCCGCCGACGGCGACACCGCCGTAGCCAGCCACGACCACGCGAACCGGCCGGGCGCCGGCGGCGCCTACGCGACCGCGCTGCTGGAGGTGACGGCCGGACAGCGGCTGACGGTGGTACCGGGCCAGGGCGGGCGGTCGCGTCCCGACGGCCCGGACTCCCCGGCGGCCCGCAGCGGTGGCGCCTCCACCATCCGGTCGGGCCAGTCGCACACCCCCGCGGACACCCTGCTGGCAGCCGACGGCGGCACGGCCTCGGCCACGAGCGCGGCTGCGAGCGCGACCGCGAGCGGCGCCGGCACTGCCGGGGCCGGGGCCGGTCCTGGAGACGGGCCGCAAGGCCTTGCGCCCCACGTGACCGAGCGCCAGTACGTCACCGGGGCGGCCTTCGGCGGCTTCGCCCCGTCCATCGCGGGCGTCAGCGGCGCCGACGCGGCGAAGGACGGCGGCGGCCACAGCGGCGACGGCGGCAACGGCCTCGTCGTACTGGAGTGGAAGGACCCCGGCACCGGCGCCACGACAACGCAGGCCGACCCCTCACCGGCCGCGACGCCCACCGGCCGGAGCAGCGCTCCAGGAGCCCCGTCCCCGGAGGCCGCGCCATCCGCAGCGGCCGGACCGGCCGGGCCGAGCAGCGCGGCCGCCCCGCCGAGCGCCGCCCCGCTCGGCCGCTTGCCCCGGGCACCCGGCGACCCCCTGGACTGCACGGGCAACACGATCTACGCCATCCAGCGCGGCTCCTCCACCGCCGCGAACGGCACCCTGCTGGCCCTGGCCGCCGGCAGCGTCGGCGGATCCAGCGTGACCGCGACGACGGTCAGCACGCTCCCCGCCGGGTCGGGCTTCACCAACGCCCTCGGGATCACCGACGGCGGCACCGCCGCCTACGTGGTCGACCAGACCCCGACCGTCGCCGGGTCCGTCAACGTGTACGGCTACAACGCGGCCACCCAGACCTGGACCACCTACACCGGATCCGCCGGCGCCACCACCGACTCCTTCGTCTCCGGCGCGGTGGACCCGGTCAACGGCATCTACTACTACGCCAGCTTCGAGCCCGGCACGGCGACCACGCCCGGCGTGGCCACCCTCTACGGCTTCAACACCACCACCAACACGGCGATCCCCGGCGTGATCGCCACCTTCGACCTGCCCGTCACCGGCGCCTCCGGCCCCAACGGCGACATCACCTTCGACGCGGGCGGCAACCTCTACGCCCTCTCCTCCGTCGGCACCGACGCCGCCATCGGCCGGGTCGCCGGGCCGATCCCCACCACCGGGTCGGCCACCGGCGTACCGCTGACCGACACGGTGCTGAGCACCCTGCCCAACCCGGACAGCAACTCGTTCAACGGGGCGGCCTTCGACAACGCCGGAATGCTCTACATCGAGTTCGCCTCGGGGACCACCACCTTCCTGGAGCAGCTCAACCCGAACACCGGCGTGATCACGGCCGGGCCCACGCCGTACTCCAACAACGCGTTCCTGTCCGTGGACCTCGGCGCCTGCTCCACCAACCCGACCCTGGCCCTGCAGAAGAACATCGTCGGCCGGTTCGCCTCGTCGACCACGTCGAACGACCAGTTCAACCTGGCGATCACCGGCGGCGGCGTCACCCAGGGCAACACCGCCACCACGACCGGCACCAGCACCGGCATCCAGACACCCCCCGCCGGCCCGGTCATCGCCGTGTCGGGAACCACCTACACGCTGACCGAGACCGCCGCCTCCGGCAGCCTCGCCAACTACACCACCGCCTACGACTGCGTCGACACGGCCAACGGCAACGCCCCGGTCGCCTCGGGCACCGGCGCGACCACCTTCAACCTGCCGTTCCCACCCACGGTGGAGGGCAAGAACAGCCCGCTGGTGGTCTGCACCTTCACCAACACCCCGGTCCCCGCGACGCCCGCGCTCACGATCATGAAGACCGCGTCCCCGACCACGGTCACCGCCGTCGGGCAGGTCGTGGACTACAGCTTCCTCGTGACCAACACCGGCAACGTCACGCTGACCAACGTCACCGTGAACGAGACCGCGTTCTCCGGCAACGGCACCCCGCCCACGATCACCTGCCCGGCCGGCGCCGCCTCCCTCGCCCCCAATACGTCCGTGACCTGCACCGCCCCCTACACCGTCACGCAGGCCGACATCAACGCAGGCTCGATCACCAACACCGCGACGGCCACCGGCACACCGCCCACCGGCCCGCCGGTCACCTCACCGCCCTCCAACGCAACCGTCACCGCGACGCCCAACCCGGCGCTCACCATCATGAAGTCGGTGGATGCGACCGAACTGACCGGCGTCGGCCAGGTGCTGCACTACTCCTTCCTGGTGACCAACACCGGGAACGTGACGCTGACCAACGTCACCGTGAACGAGACCGCGTTCTCCGGCAACGGCACCCCGCCCACGATCACCTGCCCGGCCGGCGCCGCCTCGCTCGCACCCGGCGCGTCCGTGACCTGCACCGCCAACTACACCGTCACGCAGGCGGATGTCGACAGCGGGAAGGTCACCAACACGGCGACGGCGACGGGCACTCCGCCCACCGGTCCGCCCGCGACGTCCCCGCCGTCCTCGACCAGCGTCCCGAACACCCCGGCCCCGGCGCTCACCGTGGTCAAGTCGGCCTCGCCGACCACGGTTTCGGCCGTCGGGCAGGTCGTCGACTACAGCTTCCTGGTGACCAACACCGGGAGCGCCACGCTGACCGATGTGACGGTGAACGAGACGGCCTTCTCGGGCAGCGGCACTCCGCCCGTGGTGACCTGCCCGGCCGGCGCGGCCTCGCTCGCCCCCGGCACGTCCGTGACCTGCACCGCCAACTACACCGTCACGCAGGCGGATGTCGACAGCGGGAAGGTCACCAACACGGCGACGGCGACGGGCACTCCGCCGTCCGGTCCGCCGGTGACCTCCCCGCCGTCCAGCGCGACGGTGACCGCGAAGCCGCCGCACGGCCACCTGCCGAGCACCGGCGCGAACACCCACCTGGCCGGGCTGGCGGGGAGTCTCCTGCTCCTCGGCGGTGGGCTGGCAT
>NZ_JBHWIR010000222.1:0-7157 GCF_042731835.1 Kitasatospora sp. NPDC059817
GTCGATGGATCCGCCGTCTTACGGGATGCGTCCCCGGACGGCGGCGCCGGTGGCCTCCACCTCGAACGGCAGCTCCTCGAAGCGCCGTTGGTGGAGCATGGCGTACGGCAGGCCGAGGCTGTCGAGTTCGGCCCTGACCCGGGCGAGCGGCGACTCGCTGGCGATGCCGCAGACGACGATCACGGCGCACCCCGGGGGAGCCCGGTGAGGTGTTCGTACAGGCGGTCGAGGAAGGCGGCGCCGGCTGGGCGGAGGTCGGGCAGGGGGCTAGCTCCCGCGAAGACCGCCGACCGACCGTCGTCGCGGCGGTGGCCGGCTCCAAGCAGGTCGGCCCCGGGCGGGTCGGCCCCGGCCACGTCGGCCCCGAGCACGTCGGCCCCGAGCAGGTCGATCCCGAGCAGGTCGACCTCGGCGAGCCGGGCGAGCCGGACGTACGGCTCCTCGTCCTCGGCCGGGGGTGCGCCGAAGACGTGCTCGCCGAGCACCAGGACGTCGCCGCGCCCGATCGGGGCCGCTCGCGGTTCGCCGTCGGGGCTGCTGGAGATCCGGGCCGGCCGGGCGGGGAGCCCCGCTCTGATCGCGAGTGCGGTCCACTCGGCGGTCGAGCGCCAGGCGCCGCACAGTCCGTACCCGGCGGGCCTGTTGACCGAGACCGGGGCCAGGCAGGTGAGCAGGCTGAGCAGGAGTGCGCCCAGCTCCTGGGCGGCGTAGGCGGCGTCGGTGTGGGTGGTGAACGGCAGGTACCCGAAGGGGGCGGAGGCCACCCGGTTGAGCACGCCGTCGACGTCACGGCTGTCCAGGACGCGCCCGTCGGGCAGGGTGATCTCGAAGCTCGCGCCGAGGCGGTCGACGCGGTGCACCGACCTGGTGGAGCTGAGCAGGGTCTGCGGGGAGAGCAGTTCCAGGGGTTCCAGCCCGCGCTCGCGCAGCCCCTCGTACGCCCACACGGCGGCCCGGTCCGCCGGATCGCAGAGCACCAGCCACATGCGGCGCCTACCTCTCGGTCCGTCCCGGCTCGGGGGGTTCGTCCCGCAGGGCGCTGTCCGCGAGGTCGGGGCGCTGCGCCGGGGGGATGAAGTGCTCGGGTGGGTGGTTGACTTCGGATGCCGGGTGCATGCCCTCGGCGGGGTGTTCTTTGAATGCGTCCTTGTCCTCCTTGTCCTCCTTGGCTTCCTTCCGCTCCTTGTCGTCCTTGTCGTCCTTGTTCTCCTTGGCGACGTCCTTGACGTCCTTGACGTCCTTGCCCTTCTCGTCGCGTGACAGCTGCAGGGTGACCTCCTGGGCCACCGGATCGTTGCAGGGCAGGACGAAGTCGGCGGTCTGCAGGCTGGTGACGATCGGTTCGGATACGGGGCTGATCCCGATCTGGAGGTGGTCGCAGGCGTTGGGCGGGAGGCTGGCCGGGAAGTTCTTCAGCACGTAGCCCGCACCCATGGGCTGGTCGCCCGGACCGTTCACGTGCAGCGGTCCGGTGCCGATGTTGGAGATCGGGATCGTGATGTCCGGGACGGTCTCGCCCAAGGCCACCGTCATCCGCAGGGGGGTGCGGTCCAGGATGATCCGCGGCTGCTGGGCCTTCGCCGGGGTCTTCCCCGTGGACCAGACGAAGCCGAGTTCCTGCGGGTCGGTGTTCGTGATCCGCAGGCCCCAGGGGCGTTCCCCCGGATTGGAGATGTCGATCTGCACCGTGAAGACGTCGTTGGCGTCCCTGGTCCACGACGCGGTGCCGACCGCGCTCCCGGTCCCGTCGACGATCGACGACGTGGCGGGTGCCTGCGCGACGGTGGTGAGCGCTCCGGAGCCCGCCCGCAGCTCGATGTCCGGTGGCCTCGCGCCCAGGGGTGCGCAGTTCGGGCCGAGGGCCACCACCAGGACGGACCAGGACGTCGCCACCTTGTCCACGACGAGGGGCAGGAGGCCGCTGGTGGCCTGGTCCGCGAGCCGGAGCTGGCCGGTGTCGGGAAAGATGTCTGCCATGATCGCTTCTTCGGTCGTGGAGCCGCGGTGACGTCCGTCACCACGTTCCGAGGGCTACGACGTCGACGAACACGGGTCGACCGGTGGTGTCGGCGCCGGCGGGAACAGGCCGGGTCTCGAACTCCCGGACGACCAGGCGCTGGGCCCGCTGCCCGGTGTCCGGAACGCTGATCGTGATGGTCTGCCCGAGGACGGCGGAGGCGGCCGTCAGGACGGTGGACCAGCCGGTGACGCCGTCCGGCGCCGTCACCCCCGGGTCCTGGACCTGGAGTTCGGTCCGGACGGTGTTCCCGGCGCCGCCCGGCCCGAGGCCCTCCAGGACGACGCCCGCCTGCCCCGCGCTGCGGGTGACCGTGAGGCGCCGCTGCGGCGCGAGTTGGACGGGCTCGGTCAGCACCACCTGTGACACGTCGGGGACACCCGGGATGGTGTACCGCTGGTAGCGGGCCAGGGCGAGCCGGACGAACGGGAAGTAGGAGGCGGAGACGACCGGCGTCAGGTCGAGGTCGGCGAACCAGCGGTCGCCCTCGGCGTCGAACTCGACCGGGTAGAGGGCGGCGTCCAGCAGGCGGTGCAGCTCGGGGAGGGTCACCTGGGCCCGCTGTGCCGCGTTGACCTGGGCTCCGGTGAGGACGGCGGGTGGTGCCCCGGTGTCCCGGATCGGGTCGCGTCCGGCGACCGCGACGTACCGCAGGGCTTCGGCGGGGACCGGCCCGGGCGGGAAGGTGAGTACGGCCAGGGCCTCGTCGTCGCCCGAGACGTACCAGGGCCGTTGGAGGAGGACCCGCAGGCCGCCGCCCTGGCGCAGCCGGGTGAGCGACCGCTGCCCGTCGGTGGTGCGGGTCCAGCCGAACGACGGGACGCAGTCGAGCAGTTGGGGGGCGGGTGGGCGCACGGTGCTCGGCACGTCGATGTCGCCGAGTTGCCCGGCGGCGGTGCAGGCACCGGGGTCGGTGGCGAGGATGCGCGCGAAGCAGTCCTCGAAGCGGGACACCGCCGTCACGGCGTAGCTCACGTGGTGGTGGCGGGTGTCGCCGAACTCCTGGCGGATCTCCGGGAGCGCTTCCAGCAGGGGCAGGTGCTGGACCTCGTACGAGCCGACGTGCGCCATCCGCCGGGTGGTGGTCGGTGCGGCCGGCGGGCTGTCGTCCTGGTCGGTCCAGTCGGCGTTCAGGTCGATCCGTCCGGTGCTCGGGATGTCGATCGCGAAGGCGTCCGTCCCGAGGACGGTGTCGCGGTCGCCGGGCCCCCGCCTGGGCGTCAGCTGCCCGCTCGGGTCGGTGAGGGGGTGTTGCACCGCGTGCACCAGGGTGACCGTGCGCGGTGGGGTGATCAGGCGGTTCCGGCCGGCGACGATGTCCTGGAAGGCCGGCAGGTGCGGCACGTTCGGGTCGACGCCCTGCCAGAGCGCGATGCCGAACAGCGCGACGTCGTCGAACGTGAGGCAGGACGGGATGTCGAAGGTCACCTGCTCGGCCGGACCGAGCGCGACCGTGACGTGGCGTGGGTCCGCCCGGCTCACCGTGCAGCCGCTCGCGGCCGCCTCCAGCCGTACGGACGCGGTCTGCAGGTCGGGCCAGGCGCCTTGCCAGATGGCGATCACGGCGTCGTCGGGCGGGTCGATCTGACCGGGCCGCCCGTTGCCGGGGTCGATGGGCCGGGGCCGGGCGTTCAGGGCGGCGCACACGCCGCTCGGGTCGGCCAGCCAGGGCAGGGCCGCGTCGGTCTCGGGCAGGACGACGTACGAGGACGGCGAGGGCGGCCCGGCGGGGACGGTACGCGCGCCCTGGACGTCGGTGAGCTCGCGGTCGGCCCGTTCGGCGACCGCGAAGAGCCGGCTCACCTCGGTGCCGGGCGCCGCGGGGCCCAGCGCGGTGTCGAAGGCGCCGTCGTACTGCAGCGCCAGGGCCAGCGAGCACTTCGGCGGCAGCAGGTGCCGCAGGTCGTGGGCACGGTAGCCGTGGAGGGTCGCGTAGTCGTCCGCCGAGGTGCCGCGGTCGCTGCGGATGACCATCCGGTCGTGGCCGTCGCCGTCGTCCCACTCCCGGGTCGGCACCAGCTCCGGCGGCGGCAGCGGCTCGAAGCGCCAGTAGGGGACGAGGTCCGACTGGGCGTCGGCGGCGCCGACCTCCTCGACGCGCAGCCCGCCGCCGGCGAGGTCGGCGATCCTGACCCGGATCCGGTACTTGCGGCCGAACCGCAGCCGTGGCAGCGAGCCGGTGTCGCACTCCACCACCGTGTCGAGGCCCGACGTGACCGGTACCGGCAGGGTGTCCCCGGTGGCGGTGACCCGCTCGGGCCGCTGGGCCACCTGGCTCCAGCCGTCCCAGCGCGCCACGATCTCGTGCAGGTACAGCGCGTCGGCGTCGCCGAAGCCGGTGACGACCGGGCCGGGCCGCAGGTAGCCCTCCTCCAGCAGGCCGTCGGGCAGCAGCGGCACGCCGCCGACGGTGTGGTGCACCCGCCGCCGGCACAGCGAGTACCAGGTCTGGCGGCTGTCGTCGAACACGTCCATCCGGTAGCCGCCGAGCAGGGAGTCCGCCAGCAGGGCGGAGGCGAGCAGGCCGGCCGGCGTGCCGCGCTGCTGCGCCCGCTGGAGCTGCTTGCCGTGCTCCTCCTCCCGAGCCCGGTCGACCAGGGCGAAGCCCGTCGAGTGCAGCGCGGGCAGTGCCCCGACCGGAACGGGGGACGACTCCCCGGGAGGGGGCGACGACCCGTCCGACCGGGCCGTGCTGACCAGCCGCAGGGCGGCGCCGTCCACGTCGAAGGGCAGCAGCTCGAACCGGGGGTTCGCGGAGGGCGCGAGACCGGCACCGGTCAGCGGCAGGAGGCCGCCGCTGAAGCCGGTGGAGGTCGGGCCGTCGACGGAGGAGGGCACGAAGCGGGTGCCGGTGACGGTGTAGGCGGTGGCGGGCGAGAGGTCGGTCTGGGCGGCCGCGCTCCAGCCCGGTGACGGGTTCGGGTCGGGCTGGGGCCACAGCGGCACCACCCTCAGCTCCGCCGGGTGCGTCTGGTCCACCGGGGTGAGCGCGGAGGCGGGTACGGCGAGGTCGACCAGCAGGCCGAGCGCGCGCAGCAGGACGGGGTGGTCGGCCAGGTGCGCGATGCCCTGGTGGAACTCGCCTGCGGGCGGGGGCGTCGCCAGGCGGTCCGGTGGCGTGGTGTCGGGCGCGCCGCGCCGGTAGAAGGCGTACGCCTGGGCGAGCGCCGGCGTCGCATCGGTCGGGGTGGCGTGGGGCGGTGTGGCGTGGGGCGGCGTGGCACCGGTCGGGGTGGCGTGGGCCGGGGTGGCGCCGGCGGGTGCCAGCAGGCCGGGCTGCCACTGCTCGCCGATCGCCCGCAGCGCGGCCCGCAGCCCGGGGTGGCTCTCCGGCGCCGCGCCGCGGTGCGCGGCGTGGGCCTGGGCGGTGGCGGCGTAGATGCCCTTGACGTCGGTACCGGCCCGGCCGGCCGGGAAGGCCTTGGTGGCCCGCCCGTCGTAGCTGGTGGCCCGGTACGGCTCCACGGGCATCGTGGCGGTGAACAGCGTCTGCCAGACGGAGAGTTGCCGGTCCGGGGGGAACTGGACGGTGCTCCCGTCGAGGGCGGTGTACGGGACGCGCACGGACGGCAGCGTCCGCCCGCCGCGCCGGACGTCGAAGCCCACCCCGGCGAGCCGCCGCGGCCAGTCCTGCATCCCGAAGTCCGCGATGGTGAGCGCGGCTCCGTCCGGGGCGAGCAGGCGCGGTGTCAGCAGCACCGACAGCAGCGCCATCGGCGCGGACTGGCCGGGGACGGTCGCCAGCCGGCCCGCCGGGAGCACCGTCCAGACGAACTGCCGCTCCAGGCCGGTCGAACTCTCCGGACCGGTCGAACTCTCCGGGCCGGTCAGGCTCTCCAGGCCGGTCAGGCTCTCCGGGCCGGTCGATGACATGGCTCACTCCCCTGCGAACGCCCGGCAGTAGGTCTGCCACGGGAAGGTCTGCCCCTGCGGCCCGAGCGCGGCCTCGACCGACGGGTCCGAGGCGGTCGAGGCGCCGCTCAGGGGGCGGCGCAGCCCGGCGGGGGGCGGGCAGTTGCCGAAGCACTTGTGGCACTCCAGCGTGAAGGACTTGGAGAAGAAGGTCAGGTCCACGGTGATCACGAGCCGGGCCGAACCGCTCAGCGAGCCGGAGGTGGAGTCGTACGTCAGGCTGAGGGTCAGTTCGATCGAGACGCTGATCAGCCCCAGCAGCGAGACGCTGCCGCCGATCCGCAGATAGCCGGTGACCTCGGTGTCGGTGCCGTTCTTGGCGAAGACGACGCCGCCGAAGACGTGCACCTCCGCGGACACGATGACGAAGTCCATGACGATGGCGGCGCCGAACTCGATCCCGCCGGTGAAGCGCTGCAGGCCGCTGTCGGTGCCGCCGGCGCTCAGGCCGAGTTCCAGGTACCCGCCGCCGCCGAAGCCCGACACGGTGACCAGGAACGGCCGTTCCCGGGTGCCGAACGCGAAGTCCATGACGATCGGCTGGTCGGTCAGCGACAGCGTGACGCCGGCCTGCACGGTGAGGTTCTGCACGCTGAACACCAGCAGGCCGACGCTGGGGACGGCAACGGTGTACGAGGCCGTGATGCTGGTCGCCGAGGTGTCGATCCTCGGGCCGTTCCCCCCGAGCGGGAGGTACTGCTCCAGGGTGGCGAGGAACCCGAGGTCCCCGCCGAGTGTGACGTTCGTCAGGCGGGTGGAGAGGTCGAGCCGCTTGCCGGGCTCGGCGGTGAAGGTCACGGACGCGAAGGTGAGGGCGACGTACGCGGGGGCGCCGACGTCGGGGACGATCAGCTTGAAGTTGCTGATCGTCCCGGTGGCGTGCATCTCCGGCTTCCCGTCGACCGACAGGGCCCGGACGTCGAGGTCCAGCGCGCACCCGGTGTCGGGCGTGAACGGCGGGAAGGACTTCTGCAGGTCCTGGTGCCAGGTCAGCTCCGCGGACGGGGTGGGCGTCTGCTGCCCGACCCAGAGGAGCTTCGGCGGTGCGCTGACGACGTCGATGAGGCTGCTCAGCGGGACCACGCCGAACAGGGTGGCGTCCGGGGCGAACAGCTTCGAGGGCACGGTCTGGAAGGCGTCGCTGACGGCCGGCCCGAGCGTGCGCGAGATCTGCGACACGGTCATGTTGGGGGCGGACAGCCCGCCGACCCGGGCCCCGGCGGCCCCG
>NZ_JBHWIR010000222.1:7167-11170 GCF_042731835.1 Kitasatospora sp. NPDC059817
CCCCGAAGTCGAGCGTCCGGGGTGTGACGAGGTCGAGCAGCGCGTCGGGTGTCGGGCTGCCCCAGGGGGTGTCGACGAGCGCCTGCGAGATCGTGGCGGGGAGCGCCGGGAGCGGGCCGAGCAGCCGGCGGACGGCCGGCAGCCCCACGGCCAGCTGGGTCACCTGCGGATAGAAGCCGACCCCGCTCGGGGAGAGCCCGGCCCCGATCCCGCCGAAGGTCATCGACTGCACCTCCTGCACGGCGTCCTCCACCGCCTGGGTCGGGGACGTCATGACGAGCGGGATGCGGGCGGCGATGTCGCAGAGGGGGCGGCCGAGGCTCGCGAAGGCTCCGGTGCTCGGACCGTTTCCGTAGATTCCGTCGAGTGCCGCGCCGTAGCCGGCGCCGGTGGCGGCGTCCTCGACGAACAGCAGCGGCAGGTCCAGCTCCACGTACTCCTGCCCGGCCGTGGCCTGGAGGGTGAACACCACGGGGGTGCCGGCCCGGGTCGGCCAGAAGCACCTCGGCGGGGCGGCCGAGGAGCCCACCGGGATCCAGGAGGCGTCGTCGAGGCCGTCGGTCTGCCCGGGGTCGATCGCGACGCTCTGGAACGGGAACCGGCGTTCGTGCGGGCCGCCCGCGCCGATGCCGTAGTCGTCGCGGACGGGCTCGGTGACGATCAGGAAGGCCTTGCGGTGCAGGGCGGCCACGGCGGGGTCCGTGCCGTCGAACCGGCGGTCGGAGACCTCGATGTAGGCGGCCCGGTGGCCGAACGGGAACAGGGCGCCGGGGGCGGAGACCTTGACGTGGAAGTCCCGGCCGAGTGCGGCGTCCTGGGCCCACTCCAGCCGGGGCCAGTGGGCGGCGGCGCAGAACCGGGCGCCGTAGGCGCTCAGGATCAGCCGGTCGACGGTGAGGGGGACGGCCGGGTTCTCGGCGGCGGCCGCGACGATCCGGTCGTACCAGGTGTCCAGCGGGGTGCCGTGGTCGGTGCCGTCGGCCAGGGACCGGAGGGGCCGCGCCGTCAGGTGTCCGTCGGGGCCCGCGATGCGGCTGTGCCACAGCTCGGTGCCGCCGGCCGTGCCGGTGGCGGGCAGGGTGCGGTGGTTGCACCGGGCGTCCGGCTGCAGGGTGAGCAGCAGGTTCCAGGGGACTTCGAGCCGGGCCAGCAGGTCGGCGGTGGTGGCCGTCGTGACGATCAGCGGCAGGCGGTTCATCGCGTCGAGCAGGCCGGCCACGGTGAGCGTGACCGGGTCCGGGCCGACGGCGAAGCACAGGGTGGAAGGGCCGGCCAGGAAGCCCTGGGGCGGCTGACCGGACTCCACCACGGTCTCGGCCAGGTGCTGCGGGGGGACGTCCACCAGGAGGTGGCCGCCGCCCGGGTCGGCCACCAGCTGGACCGTGCCGTCGGGCCGGGTCTGTTCGTGCAGGCCCTGGCTCCGGACGGTCAGGGTGACCAGGTCGTCCGCGCGGAGCACGGGGTAGCTGCCGGTGGGCGCGTCCGGCAGGTCGAGGAGCTGCCAGTCCTGCCAGCCGCGGTCGAAGCGCCGGTGCATCAGCGCGGCACCGGCCCAGACGGCGAGCACGTCGGTGCGGCCGCCGCCGGAGGCGACAGCGGCCAGTCGGGGGCCGGTCGTGTCGGGGGCGGTGAGGTCGCCGCCGAGCTGCTCCCAGCCGAGCCAGGGTGCCAGGGCGGAGTGCCGCAGGCCGTGGTCGCCGCCCAGGAAGACGTCACGCTCCGTCGCGGCGAGGCAGGTGAAGGAGCGTTCGTCGCCGTCGGGGAGCGGGCCGAGCTCCTCCCACACCGGTGGCTCGCGCATCGGCGGGGTGTCGCTCTCCAGGTGTGCGCGGAGCAGACGTCGTTCGCGGGTGTCGGCGAGAAGGAGGTCGATCCGGCCGGGCGCGACGGGCACGGCCGTCAGGTGCCCGGGTGCGCGCTCGCCCGTGCGGAGCACAACTGGCCCCTTGGTCGGGTGTCCGCGCAGGAACTCCCAGCCGTGGGCGCCCGCGTCCAGGACGAGGTGGACATCGCCGGACCGGCTCGACACGACGGTGAAACCGGTCGCCGAGCCGCCCCGGGCGAGCGTGCCGAGCGAGGTCCAGTGCGGGTGCTCCCCCGCGCCGGGGCGCAGCCGTAACAGCTCGCCCGCCGCACTGAGGGCGAACACCTCGACCGGGCGGCCCTCGGCCGCCGTCGCGCTCAGCCAGTTGAACGCGGGGGCGCCGGTGAACGCGGGGGCGCCGGGCGAGGGCCAGGGGCGGTCCAGCGCGTGCCAGGCGTGCCAGCGGCCGTCGAACACCCGGTACCGTACGGCGCCGTCGTGCGCGCCGACGAAGAGGTGGAGTCTGCCGTGCCCTGGCGAACAGACGGCCAAGGCCCGTGCCGGGTGGGTGTGCATGGGACGCCCCCAGCAGATGGACGCGGTACCGGTCGGACGCGGTACCGGTTGGACGCAGTACCGCTCAGCGGGGCCGACGCATCGGGCACCCGCCAACTCTCAATGGTTCCAGGCTATTCCCGCTTCGGGTACGTATCAATTCCTGGTCGCGGCCCCCGCCTCCGGGCCGCGACGGTTTCACTGTGCGTAGCCGCCTTCGGGTAGCACTCCCCCGAGGACGTCGCCCGCGGTGTTCAGGGCTGCCACGGTGCTGGTCTCGGCGGCGTTCGACGGGAGCGACAGAAGGTGGGGGTGGGCAGAAGGCGCGGGGTGGGCAGAAGGCGCGGGGTCGGCGGGGCGGGGTCGGCCGGCCGCGGCGGGTGCCGGGCCAAGGAGCACGGTGGCGGCCGTCGCGGCGGCGGCCAGGGCTGCTGCCGGGCGAAGGGTGTGTGAACCAGCCACCGGGAACTCCCCTCTCGCCAATGATCCATTGGATCAAGAGAATTGATGTAGCGTCAGTTTCCGGTTCGGCCAGACGCCCGGCCCGGGGGCGCCGGCCCGGCGGCCCGCCGACCCCGGCACGTTATTCGAAGAATCGGTGGAGACTCCACAGTGCAGCCTGTTTGATTGTTCATCTACAAGAAGCCGACTGAGGGTCAGGGGGCGGCGGACAATCAGGTCCGGCCGCCGGACAGGACAAGGGGGCACGGGGTGGCTGGTGTTGGACGTCCGCAGGGGCGGCTCAAGGGGGAGACCGAGCAGGCGGATGCCCTGGCCCGGTTCGTGCGGGAGGTGACGTCGGGAGTCACCGTCCGCGAGCTCGCCCGGCGTTACCCCGCAGGCAAGACCAGTTGGAGCGAGTACCGCTCCGGGGAGAAGGACATCCCGTGGCACCTGCTCCAGCGGCTGGTCCACGACCGCGTGACCGACCCGCGGGCCCGGACGGTGCTGCTCGAACGTGCTGCCCGCCTGCACGAACAAGCCACCCTGGCGGCCCGGGGACTGCGGCCGCCCGAGGCGGGACGTTTCGCCGCCCAGCAGGCGCTGGACCTGGCCCGCCAGGCGCAGCGACAGGCCGAGGAGGGGGTCGCGGAGGCGGATGAACTGATCCGTGTGCTGGTGGAGGTCGTGGCCGAGCTGCGGGGTGAACTGGGCGACGACGCGGAGGACGACACGGGCCCCGCTTCGCAGCAGGCGCCCGGCGGGGGCGCGGCGCAGCTGCGGCGGGCCCGGCTGCGGGAGGCGACGCGCTGCCTGGCCGAGGTGCGGCGCATCAGGCAGAGTGCACGTGAGGCGCAACAGGCGGCGCAGTGGGAGCAGGACGCCGTCGGGCTCCTGGCCGATCAGGAGCGTACGCACGCCCGGGCGGACGAGAGCCGGGAGCCGGGGTCCGAGCTGGTGGTGGCCGACGGGGTGCAGGCACACCTGCCGGCGCTGTGGCGCCTGGACGCCGACCTCGTGGCGGTGCGGAAGGCCTTGGCCGACCGGCGCCGGGAGGTGCTCGGTGCGACCTCCGTCGTACCGCGCTCACCGGTACCCCGGATTGTCCGCGGCGAGGTCGTCGATGCCCCGGACAATCGCCTGACCGGCCTCATCGCCCCGTTCGGCCGGGCGCGTAACGCCCCGCACGCCGCCGGCGCCCCC
>NZ_JBHWIR010000223.1:0-10977 GCF_042731835.1 Kitasatospora sp. NPDC059817
GTACGGACGGCTGAACCGCCCGCACGGGCGGCCCGTAGGGACCGCGCCCGCAAGGACCCGCTCAGCCCCCCGCCAGCAGTTGCAGCCGCAGCGCCAGCTGGAGTTCGAGCGAGCGCTCGGGGTGGTTCCAGTCCGGGCCGAGCAGCGCCTCGACCCGGTCCAGCCGTTGGACGACGGTGTTCACGTGGACGTGCAGTTCGTCCTTGGCGCGGGTGAGGCTGCCGCCGCAGTCGAAGTAGGCGCGCAGGGTGCGGACCAGTTCGGTGCCGCGGCGGGCGTCGTAGGCGAGCAGCGGGCCGAGCGCCGAGCCGACGAAGCCGTCCACGTCGTGCCCGTCGCCGAGCAGCACCCCGAGGAAGCCCAGCGCGCGGGCCGAGGCGCCCTCCCCGGCGCGGCCGAGCACCCGCAGCGCCCGGACGCAGCGCAGGCCCTCGGCGTACGAGGCGGCCAGCGCGGGCGGGCCGGCGGCCGGGCGGCCGGCGCCCACGGTGACGGGGAACCCGGCCAGCCGGGCCAGCCGCTCGGCGGCCTGCCGTGCGGCCTCCTCCGGGTCGCCGGCCTCCGGCACCAGCAGCACCACCGCCTCGCCGTGCTCGGCGCTGACGCCCCGGGAGCCGAACAGGTACCGCCGGGCGGCGCCGGCCAGCCGGCCGCGGTCGGGGAGGGGGGGCCCGGCGGGTTCGGCCGGTTCGGCGACCAGGACCAGGTGCGGGCGGGCGAGGTCGACGCCGAGCCGGCGGCCGCGCGCGGTGAGCCCGGCCGGATCGCGGTCGGGGGCGGTGAGCAGGTCGGTGAGCAGTTCGCCGCGGACCCTGTTCTCGGTCTCGGCCACCGAGCGGCGCAGCAGCAGGAGCAGCGCGGTCACCACGCTGGCCCGCTCGAACAGCCGCCGGTCGGCGTCGTCGAGGCCGGGGCGTCCGCGCAGCACCAGGGTGCCGAGCGCGTCGTGCCCGGCCAGCACCGCGCACACCCACAGCTCGCCGTGCCGGACGGACCGCCCCTCGGCCCGGGACGCGGCGACCGCCTCCGCCAGTTCGCCGGCGGGTGCGGACCGCCCGGCCAGCGGCTCGCCCTCGGCGTCGAGGACGGCTATCTCGCCGCCCAGCAGGGTCGCGACGGCGGCGGCGACGTCCGGCACCTCGGCGCCGCGCAGCACCAGGTCGGTGAGCCGGTCGTGCGCCTGCTCGGCGCGCTGGACGGCGGCCGAGTGGGCGCGGACCAGTTCGTTGGCGCTGTTCAGTTCGGCGAGCGCGGCCCGGGTGTCGGCCAGCGACTTGGCGGTGTCCAGGGCGATCGCGGCGTGCGCGGCCAGCGTGCACAGCAGCGCCACCTCGTCGGGGGAGAAGGCGCGGGGCGAGCGGTCGGCGGCGAACAGCACCCCGATGACCTCGCCGCCGAGCAGCAGCGGCACCCCGATGATCGCCACCAGGCCCTCGTCGAGCACGCCCGCGTCGATCGTGCCGGTGTGGTGGAACCGTTCGTCGGTGCGGTAGTCGGGGGTGGCGTACGGGCGGGCGGTCTGCGCGACCAGGCCGCCCAGGCCGTGTCCGAGGCTGAGCCGCAGGGTCTGGAACAGGACGGAGACCGAGCCGTCGGTGACCCGCATGTAGGTGTCGCCCGCGGCCTCGTCCGGCAGGGTCAGGTACGCGGTGTCGGTGCCGAGCAGCATCCGGGCGCGGCGGACGATCGCCTGGAGCACGGTGTCCAGCTCCCGGGAGGCGGCGAGGTCCCCGGCGGTGTCGAACAGGGCGGTCAACTCCGTCTCCCGGCGCCGGTGTTGACGCAGTGTGCGGTGCACCCGCAGGGCCTGCCAGGTGGCGTCGTCGATATCGGCGAGGACGGCGGCCGGCGCCCCGCGGCGGCGGGCGTCGGCCAGCACGTCGGCGAAGTCCTCGGTGGCGGCGCCGGAGGCGAGCAGGTCGAGCAGCCGCCGCAGCGCGGGCGCGGCGCTTTCGTGAGGGTGGTTCATGGTGCGTGCCGCCAATCGGCGTCGGGTCCGGCGGAAGCGCGATCGTAGCGGCTCGGCCGTCAGGCGGTGGCGGGCTTGGCCGCCACGGCGGCGCCCTCCGCCTCCACCGCCGCCTCGACGTCCGCCAGGTCGCTGCCCCTGGTCTCCCGCCCGCACAGCACCGCCAGCACGGTGATCGCCGCCGCGATCGCCACGTACACCGAGATCGGGGTGGCGTTGCCGTAGTCCTTGAGCAGTGCGGTCGCGATCAGCGGCGCGGGCGCTCCGGCGGCCACCGAGGCGAACTGGGCCCCGATCGAGGCGCCCGAGTACCGCATCCGGGTGGCGAACAGCTCGGAGAAGAACGCCGCCTGCGGTGCGTACATCGCGCTGTGGAAGACCAGTCCGACCGTCACCGCGACCACCAGCTGTCCGAACGACCTGGTGTCCACCAGCCCGAAGAAGACGAACGCCCAGATGCCCACCCCGACCGCGCCCACCAGGTACACCGGTTTGCGTCCGACCCGGTCGGACAGCGCTCCGAACAGCGGGATCAGCGCGAACTGGATCGCCGAGCCGATCAGTACGGCGTTCAGCGCGGTCTGCTTGGAGAAGTGCGCGTGGGTGACGGCGTACGTCAGCACAAACGTGGTCATCACGTAGTACGAGATGTTCTCCGCCATCCGTGCGCCCATCGCCACCAGCACCTCCCGCCAGTGGTTGCGCAACACCGCCACCAGCGGCGGCTGTTCGACGGTCTTCCGCTGCTGCTGGGCCGCCAGCGCCTGCTTGAACAGCGGCGACTCGTCCACCGCGAGCCGGATCCACAGCCCGACCCCGACCAGCACCGCCGACAGCAGGAACGGCACCCGCCACCCCCACGACAGGAACGCGTCCTCCGACAGCACCGCCGTCAGCAGCGACAGCACCCCCGCCGCCAGCAGGTTCCCGGCCGGCGCCCCGCCCTGCGGCCACGACGCCCAGAACCCGCGCCGCCGCTGGTCCCCGTGCTCCGACACCAGCAGCACCGCCCCGCCCCACTCCCCGCCGAGCGCGAAGCCCTGCACCAGGCGCAGCACCGTCAACAGCACCGGCGCCGCCGCCCCGATGGAGCTGTAGGTGGGCAGCACCCCGATCAGCGTGGTCGACCCGCCCATCAGCAGCAGGCTGACGACGAGCAGCTTCTTCCGCCCGACCCGGTCCCCGAAGTGCCCGAACACCAGCGCCCCGACCGGCCGCGCGGCGAACCCGATCGCGTAGGTGAGGAAGGACAGCAGCGTCCCCGTCAGCGGATCGGTGTTCGGGAAGAACAGCTTGTTGAACACCAGCGCGGCCGCTGTTCCGTACAAGAAGTAGTCGTACCACTCGATGGTGGTCCCGATGAGACTGGCGGCCACGACCCGAGGGAGTGAGCGGGTGGCTGCCGTGGCTGGTGCGGAGGCGTTCATGGTCACCACTTCCGGGCCGGGGGGAGGGCGTCGCCCCGAGAGGCGTCGCCCCGAGGAATGTCGCCACAAGGGGCGCCGCCCCAAGGGACGTCGCCACAAGGTAGGGAGGCGCGTTCCCCGGGACTATGTGGGCCGCCCACATAGTCCCGGGGGTCGGCCTGGGGAGGGCGGCCAGGTGCCGCCGCTCAGTGCGCCGTCCAGCCGCCGTCGACGGGGAGGCTGGCGCCGGTGATGTAGGAGGCGGGCGGGGAGCAGAGCCAGAGGGCGAGTTGGGCGATCTCCTCGGGTTCGATGAGACGCTTGACGGCCGCGCGTTCGAGCATGATCTGCTCGACGACCTCGTCCTCGCGGATGCCGTGGGCGAGCGCCTGGCTCGCGATCTGCTTCTCCACCAGGGCAGTTCGGACGTAGCCCGGGTTGATGCAGTTGCTGGTGACGCCGTAGGGGGCACCCTCCAGGGCGACGGTCTTGCTGAGGCCCTCCAGCGCGTGCTTGGCGGTGACGTAGGCGGACTTGAAGGCGCTGGCCCGCAGGCCGTGGACGGAGGAGATGTTGACCACCCGGCCCCACTCCCGCTCGTACATGTGCGGGAGAGTGCGGCGCAGGATGCGGAACGGCGCCTCGACCATGACGCGTTGGATGAGGGTGAAGCGGTCGGGCGGGAACTCGTGGACGGGCGCGATGTGTTGGAGGCCGGCGTTGTTGACCACGATGTCGGCGTCGGCCGGCAGGGTCTCCACGGCCTCGGGGTCGGCGAGGTCCGCGACGACGGCGTGGCCGCCGATCCGCTCGGCGAGCTCCCGGGCCGGACCGGTCGCGAGATCGACGACGTAGACCCGGGCGCCGGCCCCGGCGAAGGCCTCGGCACAGGCCCGGCCGATGCCCGAGGCGGCCCCGGTGACCAGGGCCGTCCGGCCGTCGAGCGGGCGGGCTGTAGTGGTGTCCATGGCCGAGAACGCTAGGAAACCCGGGGGCCAGGCTCCCATGTGGTGGTCCACCACAGCATCCCGGTGGGCTGTGGTGTTCACCGCCATGATGGTCGATCGACGGTTCGACCGCGAAAGGCCAAACCCGCGCCGCCCGCGCTTCCCCACAATGGGCGCGATTGCTTCACCCGTTCGGAGGATTGCTCGGTCAGATCCACCCATAGCGCCCGAATGCTCGCTACATTCACGCCGATTCCCGACAGGGGGCGCCGCCCCAGGCAGCCGAAGTGCTGGTAGAGCCCGGTGCGACGTCCGAGAGGTGTTGACTGACATGCCCCAACGGCCTGCAACCGACAGCCCGGCGTACGGACCGCTCGACCCGCTCGGCCACCACCGAGGCCCGGTCGGCCGGACCCTGCCGGACGCCCCCGACGCCCTGACCGCCGACGCCCCGACCGCCGACGAACTGCGGCTGCCCGCGCAGGCCACAACCGACCGGCACGAACCCGCCGTCCCCGCGCCCGGGCCGGTCGGCGGCCACTCCGGGCACTCCGGCCCGTCCCCGCAGAACGGCCAACTCGCCGCGCTCATCGAGGAAGCCGGCTTCTCGCACGCGGGCCTGGCCCGCCGGGTCGACCAGCTCGGCCTGGAACACGGCCTCGACCTGCGCTACGACAAGACCTCGGTCACCCGCTGGCTGCGCGGCCAGCAACCCCGCGGCGCCACCCCCGCGCTGATCGCCGAGGTCTTCACCCGCCGCCTCGGCCGCCGCCTCACCGCCCAGGACCTCGGCCTGGACGCCTGCGCCCCGGTATACGCGGGCCTGGAGTTCGCCGAGACCCCGCAGGAGGCGGTGGACATCGTGGCGAGCATGTGGCGCAAGGACAACGGCCCGCAGTCCGAACTGCGCCGGATCGCCTTCACCCCGGCGGGCCTGGTCGTCCCCAGCCGGGACTGGCTGATCGGCCGCACCGACGAGCGCGTCGCCCGGGACGGCTCGACGATGGTCCGCCCCGACGCCGCCACCGGTCCGCCCGCCGGTCCGTCCGCCGCCGCTGCCGGTACCGCCGGCACCGCAGCATCCGCCGTGACGGCGGCATCCGGAGCACCCGCCGCACCCGCCCAGAGCGTGCCCCCCGCGCCCGGCGCTCCCCCTCCGAGCCCGGCGCGCGGCCAGGCCCACCACGGGGCCCCCGGCATGCGCCCCGTGCCGGGCGCGGCCGGCCCCGCCGGGCCCACCATCGGCCGGGTGCCCACCCAGAGCCGGCGCCCGCCGACCGCCGTCGAGCCGCCGTACACCGAACCGGCCCGCGAGTCGCGCCCCGCCCTGCGGGTCGGCCGCGGCGACATCGCCGCCATCCGCGCCGTCGGCGACCTCTTCCGGGCGCTCGATCACGCCTACGGCGGCGGGCACGCCCGGCAGGCGCTGGTCCGCTACCTGGAGAGCGAGGCCGAGCCGATGCTGCGCGGCCGCTACGGCGAGCAGATCGGCCGGGCGCTGTTCGGCGCCGTCGCCGACCTGACCAGGCTGGCAGGCTGGACGTCCTTCGACATCGCCGCGCACGGCCTCGCCCAGCGCTACTTCGTCCAGGCGCTGCGCCTGTCCCAGGCTGCCGGGGACCGGGCGCTCGGCGGGTACGTCCTGGTGACGATGAGCCAGCAGGCCGTCCACCTGGGCCACGGCCGGGAGGCCGTCCAACTGGCCCGGGTCGCCCAGCAGGGCGTGGGTACCGCCGTGCCGCCGGTGGTCCAATCGCTGATGCACACCGCCGAGGCGCGCGGGCACGGCCTGCTGGGCGACGTCCGGGCCTGCACCACCGCCCTGGTGCGCTCCGAGCGGGCACTGGCCGCGGCCCGGGTCGGCGACGAACTGCCCTCCTGGGCGCGGTACTTCGACGAGGCCCAGCTCTCCGACGAGTTCGCCCACTGCTACCGCGACCTCCAGCAGTGGCGCACCTCCGCGCAGCACGCCGAGAAGTCGCTGCGGCTGCGCTCACCCGCCTACGCGCGCAGCCGGATCTTCTGCCGGCTGGTGCTGGCCACCGCCCGGCTCGGCATGGGGGACCTCGACGAGGCCTGCACCATGGCCACCGACGCGCTGCGGGCGGCGGGGGAGATGCGCTCGGCCCGCTCGCTGGAGTACGTCCGGGACTTCCACCGCCGCCTCACCCCCTACCGGGGCAGTCCGGTGGCCCGTGCCTTCGAGGAGACGGCCCGCCAGGCCGGCGTGATCTGAGGACCTGTCGTAGAGGGGCCGGTCGGGCGAGCCCCGGCGGCCCTGGAAACCCGTCCGGCCCGGGTCCGCCCCGGGCCGAAGGGCCATCCGCCCGGCGACGGCTCCGGGCGCCCCGGTGACGGGCTGGAGCATCCCGGCGACGGCTCCGAGCACCTCGGCGACGGGCGGGAGCGAAGCGGGTCACCAGCTCTCGGCCCGGACGCGCGGCTGCCCGGCCTCCGGCGAGGGCGGCCGGACGCCGCCGCGCACCCGCTGCGCCACCAGCGGGAACACCAGCACCGAGAGCATGCCGGCGCCGACCAGCGCGGCCGCTGTCGAGGACGGCAGGTGGCCGTCGTCCACCTCGATGGTGGTGATCACCACGACCAGCGGCAGCGCCGTCGCGCCGTAGAGCCCGAGCGCCGTGCGGTCCCGCCGGCCGAGTCCGGCCGGGGCGAGCAGCCCGGCGGGCAGTCCGCGCACGGCCAGGAGCAGCAGCAGGAACACCGGGACGAGCAGTATCGTGCCGGGGTCGTCCAGCAGGGCGGACAGGTCGAAGTTCATCCCGCTGACCACGAAGAACACCGGCACCAGGAAACCGAAGCCGATGCTCTCCAGCTTGGCCTCGATCACCTCCTCCTCGGCCCGGCGGATGTCGGAGAGCAGCAACCGGGAGACGATCCCGGCGGTGAAGGCGCCGAGCAGCATGTCCAGGTCGAGCCAGATCGCGGCGGCCACCATGACGGCGAGCACCAGGATCACCGCCCGGACGGCGAACTGCCCGGAGGTGCGCAGGGTGCGCTCGATGAGCCGGGTGGCCCAGGCGGGCCGGGGGCGGCGTGCGCCGAGGACCGCGACGGCGGTGATCACCGCGAAGGCGCCGAGGATGACGGCCGTCCGGACCGGGGAGTTGCCGCTGAGCAGGATGGCGATCGCGATGATCGGCCCGAACTCGCCGACCGCCCCGGTGGCCATCACCAACGAGCCGAAGGGGGTGGGCAGTTCGCCGGAGTCGCGGAGGATCGGCAGGATGGTTCCGAGGGCGGTGGTGGTGAGCGCGAGCCCGGCGAAGGCGCCGTTCAGCGGGTCCCGGTTGACCAGCGCGCCCACGCCGAGCGCCACCACGAGCGAGACCAGCCACGCGGTGCCCGCCCGTTTCAGCGGGCCGCCGCGCAGCTTGGCGAAGTCGATCTCGTACCCGGCCAGGAACATCAGCATGGCCAGGCCGAACTGGGAGAGCGCGTTGACCAGGTCGTCGACGCGCGCCCAGTTCAGGACGTCGGGGCCGATCAGGACGCCGAGCAGGATCTCGAACACGACGGTCGGGACGGCGATCCACCGCAGCAGGCGGTCGGCGAGCAGCGGCGCGGCGACGGCCGCGGCGGGGATCAGGATCAGGGCCACCGGCTGGACGGCGGCGCTCACCGCGCAACCGGCCGGACGGTGTAAATCATCCGATGAGCGGTCATGTCGGCATCCTGGCATGCCGCCGGTCCGTCACCCACCGGCGGGCCGTCAGCGTGTCCCGGGAGCCAGACCGAAAGCCCGCCGGGCCGGGATCCGGGCCGGGACCCAGGCCGGGCGCCCGCCGGGCCGACCCCGACGGGCTCAGGCCGCCACCTCGGCCTCCCGGGCGTTGGCCGGGACGCCGAGGTCGCGCAGCACCGCCTGCGCGGCCCGCCGCCCGGAGACCAGCGCGCCCTGCACGGTGCTGGTGTCCCGGTGGTCCCCGGCGACGTACAGCCCGGCCAGCACCCGCACCGGGCGCCGGGGGTTGTGCGGCGGCGGCATCGCGGGCAGCGCGTCCGGGACGTGCCGCACGTTCAGGAACTGCCAGCCGGTGGTCGAGGCGCCGTAGAGCTCGGCGAGCCGGGCCCGGACCGCCGGTTCCAGTCCGGCCGGGCCGCCCGCGTCGAAGGAACGCCGCCCGAGCACGGTGGTGGCGATCAGCGCCTGTCCGGCGGGGGCGTAGGAGGGGTGCAGTTCGCTGAGCACCAGCGAGTGCGAGACCAGCGGCGGCTGCCCGCCGGGCCGGTCGCCGTCGAGCAGCAGGACGGCTTCGCCCAGCGGGGTGCGGTCGGCCGCGTGGTAGAAGGTCGTGACGGGGTGGAAGTCCGGCAGCCGTAGCCCGGGCAGCAGTTCGGCGGCGGAGCGGGCGTCGGTGGCGAGGACGACGGCCTGGGCGCCGATCCGCCCGTGGGCGGCGGTCTCCACGCCGTCGGCGGTGATCGAGGTGACCTGCACCCCGGTGCGTACGGTGCCGGCGGGCAGGGTGGTGGCCAGCTGGGCCGGCACGGCCGCGATCCCGTCGGCGGGCAGACAGAGCCGTCCGCGCGCGTAGGAGCGCAGGACCAGGTCGGCGATCCGGCTGCTGGTGCCGAGGGCGGGGTCACTGAGCAGCGCGCTGAGCAGTGGCCGCAGGAAGCCGTCGAGGGTGCGCGGGGCGAGCCCGTGGCCGGCCAGCGCGCGGGCGGTGGTGGTCTCCGGGCGGGCCTTGAGCCGGCTGGCGGGGGTGGTGGCGAGCCGGCCGAGCCAGCTGCCGAGCCGGGCCTTGTCCAGCGGGCTGCCGAGTGGGGCGCGGGCGGCGGCCTGCCGGGCGGTGGTGAGCTGCGGGTCCCCGGTGCGGTAGCGGCGGCCGCCGCTGTGCACGAGGACTCCGGCGGCGAGCGGGCGCAGGTCGAGGCGGTCGAGGTCGAGGACGCGGCGGAGTTCGGGGAAGGCGGTGTTCAGCAGGTGGCTGCCGTCGTCGAGCCGGAATCCGTCCAGTTCGCGGGTGGCCATCCGGCCGCCGATCCGGTCCGTGGCCTCAAGGATCTGTACGGTGAGGCCGCGGCCGGTGAGCGTGCGTGCGGCGGCCAGGCCGGCGAGTCCGGCGCCGATGACGATGACGTCAGGGTCGGACGGGCGGCGGGCGCGGCGGGTGAAGTCGTATGTGGGCACTGGCGTGCTCCCTCCCTGGTCCCGGGGCTCCGGCCGACGCAGGCAGCGGGGTGCCGGGACACGGTCCGACGGTGTGATGCCCAGTCAGTGTGAGCATCAGACAAGCGCATCGGGCCCGATCCAAGGGTCGAGAGGGGGCGTGCGGCACCGGGCGGGAGCGCGGTCACGGACAGTGCGCCGTTGGGGCCGGGTTCCGGGGTTGGCGGGCGCGCACGGTCACCGGGGGCGTGCGACGCGCCCGGTGTGTGCTCCCATGCGCCCCCTCCCGGAGCCCCGTCCGACCCCCACCCGATCTCCGCCCGGCATATGCCCCTGGCCAGCGCGAATGCCGTAGCCGCCGTACGCAGCGGGACGTACCGGAGCCCCGCCGTGCAGCCCGTGCCGGAAACCCGCGGCGGACGGCAGGGTTCCGCGCCACCGGCCGCCCCCACCCGCCACGCGCAGCGCCACTTACAGCGCCGCGCGCACCGCCGCGTCCACGTCCGGGTGCGCGAAGCGGAAGCCCGCGTCCAGCAGCCGCCGCGGCACCACCCGGTGGCTGCCGACCACCTCGACCGCCAGCTCGCCGAGCACCACCTTGAGCACCGCCTCAGGCACCGGGAACGGGGTCGGCCGCCGGAGCACCCGCCCGAGCGCCGCCGTCAGCTCGGCGTTGGTGACGGGATCGGGCGCGGTGAGGTTGACGGCGCCGGAGAGGTCGTCCCGGTCGATCAGGAACCGCAGCGCGGCGACCTGGTCGGCCAGCGAGATGAAGCTCCAGTACTGCCGCCCGTCGCCGAGCCGCCCGCCCAACCCCAGCTTGAACAGCGGGAACAGCCGCGCGCCGGCCCCGCCGGCCGCGGACAGCACCATCCCGGTGCGCGGGTGGACGACCCGGATGCCGGCCAGCTCGGCCGGCCGCGCGGCCGCCTCCCACTCCACGCAGACCTCGGCCAGGAAGTCGTCGCCGGCGGGGGAGTCCTCGTCGATCACCCGGTCGCCGGTCTGCCCGTACCAGCCGACGGCGGAGGCGCTGACCAGCACCCGGGGCGGCTCCTTGAGCGCGGCCAGTGCGACGGCCAGCGTCTCGGTGCCGAGTGCCCGGCTCTCCCGGATCTCCCGCTTGTAGGCGTCCGTCCAGCGGTGGTCGCCGACCCCGGCGCCGGCCAGGTGCACGACCGCCTCGACCCCGGCCAGCCCGTCCTGCTCGACCTGGCCGAGCAGCGGGTTCCAGCCGATGGCCGTGCTGCCGTCGGGCTGCGGGCCCGTCCTGGAGCGGCGCCGGACCAGCCGGACCACCTCGTGGCCGTCCGCCAGCAGGGAGCGGACGAGAGCCGAGCCGATCAATCCCGTGGAGCCTGTGACAGCGATGCGCATGCGTCCATCCTCCCAGTTCCCAAAGCCCTGTCATGTCGGCATGCGCCTCACTAGTGCTGCTCCGCGGAAGTTCGTGGAGGGGTGTTGATCAGGCTGCTTTGAGTGGGGTGCCCTCGTAGGTCCAGCGGTAGGGCTTGGCGGTCT
>NZ_JBHWIR010000224.1:0-10772 GCF_042731835.1 Kitasatospora sp. NPDC059817
CGCCCCCGGGCGGCGCGCGCCGGCGCGCGGGCCAGGCGGACACCCCCACGTCCCGGCCCTTCCGGTGGTGGGGCCGGGGGGCGGCACGCCCCACCGGCACGTCCTGCGCCAGCTCCAGCGCACCACGCACGGCGGCCCGCCGCTCCGGGGTGGCCGTGCCCAGCAGCTCCGGGTCGAGCCCGCGCGGCACCACGTCGATCCGGCGCCGGGGGACGCGCAGCCGCCGTGCCATCGTGCCGGCCACGTGCCGGGTGAGCGCGTGGAAGCGGCGGGCGCCCTGGGCGGTGGCCGCGTCCAGGGCCTGCGCGGTGCGCATCCGCCAGGGGCTCGCCCCGTGTGCCGCCGACTGCTCCGGTCCGTACGCCGGGTCGAGGAGGCTGGAAACCACCGGGGTGCGGGCGGCCAGGGCGGCGGTGCGGCCGAGCACGTCCGAGGCGTGGCGGGCGGTGTGGACGAGATCGGGCCGGCGTTCGCGGATCAGCCGGCGCAGCGCGGCGGCGGTGGCGGCCCCGGTCGGTCGGCCGACGCCGAACACGGCGGCGCCCGCCGCGGTCAGCTCCGGCTGCCAGCCGCCGGGGGAGTCGTAGAGGTAGGCGACGTCCAACGTGACGCCGGCGCGCACCAGTTGGGGAGCCATCGAGACCAGGGCGCGCTCCGCCCCGCCGGTCCGGTTCACGCTGTCGACCACCAGAAGCACCTGCACCGGCCACCCCCGCCCGCTGCGGGCGCGTCCGTTCTCCCGTGCCGGACGCCCCCTGACTGGTGATCAGCATCGCAGGTGGCCGTCGGGCCCGCCAGCCGTACGGCGGCCGGGGTCGGACGCCGGGGTGCGGCGAGGCGAGGCAGAGCGAGGCAGGGCGAGAGGGGGCGGAACAGGGCGCACGACGGGAGCAACCGGCGCACGGCCGCAGTCGACCAGCGCACATCAGGTGTATTCACGCGGGCGCACGGGCCACCACCAGGTTGCGCGAAGGGGCTGTACGGCGCGGGGCGCTGTGCCAAGGTCGGTCCATGCCCGACCATACGTCGGCCGACCCGGCCGGAACCCGTCCCCGCGTCCTGCACCTGATCAGTGATCCACGCCGCGGCGGCGCCCAGAACTTCGCCCGTGACCTCCACCGGGAACTGCGCCGCCGGGGCCAGGCCTCCGCCCTGTGCGCCCTCGCCCCGCACCCGTCCCCCGGGCCCACCGGGCCCGCCCTCCCCGGGCCCCGCGCCGCGGACCGCACCGGAGTTCGCGCCGGGGCCGGTCCGGGCGCCCGCCCCGACGGGCCCGACCGGCAGCCCGACCCGGACCCCGGCGCCTGCGCCGACGAGGAGGACTTACGCGCCGCCGTCCTCGGCTCCGGCCGCCTGCGCCCCGGCACCCTGCGGGCGCTGCGCGCGGCCGCCCGCGGCGCCGACGTGGTGCTCGCCCACGGCTCCGACACCCTGGCGGCCTGCGCCCTCGCCCTGGCCGGCACCCGCACCCCCTTCGTCTACGTCTCCGTCGGCCACCCCCGCTACTGGACGGCGAACCGGCTGCGCCGGGTGCGCGGCGGCGCGCTGATGCACCGCGCGGCCGCCGTCACCACGCTCACCGACGAGGCCCGCGCCGTCCTGGAGGGGCAGTTCCGGCTGCCCGACGGCAAGGTGCACGTGATCTCCAACTCCCGGGCCGCCGAGAGCTATCCGCCCGCCGACGGCCGGGCCGACCGGCGCGCCGCCCGGCACGCGCTCGGCCTGCCCGCCGACGTCCTGCTGGTCGCCTGGATCGGCGCGATCGCCCCGGAGAAGCGGCTCGACCTCGCCCTCGACGTCCTCGACCGGCTGCCGGACGTCCGGCTGGCCATCGCCGGGGACGGCCCGCTGCGCGAGACGCTGGCCCGCCACCCGGCCGCCGCCCGCGCCCACTTCCTCGGCGCCCTGCCCGATCCGGCGCCGCTCTACCGGGCCGCCGACGCGCTGCTGCTCACCAGCGACAGCGAGGGCGTGCCCGGCGCGCTGATCGAGGCGGCGCTGGCCGGCGTGCCCGCCGTCGCCACCGACGTCGGGTGGGTGCGCGAGGTGGTCCGGGACGGCGCGACCGGCGCGCTCGTCGCCCCCGGGGACCCGCTCGCCCTCGCCGAGGCGCTGGCCAAGGTGCTGGCGTGCAACCGTGCGGGCCTCGGCGCGGCCGCCCGGGCGCACGCGTTGGAGCACTTCGAGCTCGGCGCCGTGGTGGACGCCTGGCAGGGGCTGGTCGCCGAGGTGTGGGCGGGGGGTGGCCCGGGGGTGCGCACCGGTCCGTGACAGACCCGCGGCGGCGGGCCGGGCCGGGTGTCGGGTTGCGTGCCGGGCCGGGCGTCGGGCTGGGCCGATCGGGCGAATCCGGGCCAGCGTGCCCGGCCGAACTCGACGGTAACGAACCGCCGCCAGCACACTGCCCGGTGTGAACTCGAAGTCGCTGCTGCGGTCCACCGTCCTGCTCGCCATCGCCGCCGGGATCGCCGTATCCCCCCTCCAGGCCGGCGCGGTGAGTCACCAACCCCCCTCCGAGGGTGCCCAGTTCGTCAAGCTGGACCATCCGCAGCCGGTGCGCGAGAGCGTCCGCACGGAGGCGGCCGAGTTCTTCTGGTACGACTGCGTCCACTCCCAGCAGCTCGAACAGCCCTTGCAGGCCTGGGCCGAGAAGCACCGTGCGGACGTCGCCCTGCGGCGCGTCCCGGCGATCTGGCCGGGCGGCCCGGACGAGGGCGCCCAGCGCGGCCACGCGCGCCTGTACTACACGCTGGAGCGCCTGGGCCTGGTCGAGCGCCTGCAGAGCAGCGTCTTCCGCTCGGTGCGCACCGACCAGACCGACCTCACCACCGAGGCCACCGCCACCGACTGGGCGGTGCGCCACGGCGTGGACGCCCAGCTCTTCCGCCGGACGTACCGCTCCGACGAGGTGGCGCGGTCGGTCGACGAGGCCGCCGTCGAGTTCGTCCGCTACGGCGTCAACGAGCTGCCGACGGTGGTCGTCCAGGGCGAGTACCGGACTTCGCCGAGCAAGGCCGGTGGCGTCGAGGCGATGCCCGAGGTGCTGGACTACCTGGTCCAGCAGGAGCAGCTGCGCGGGAACTGAGCCCGCCGCGGGCCGGGGTCGGACAGCCCTCCGGCGGCCCGCCCCGCCCGGCGGTTCAGTCCCGGCGCAGCAGGTACGTCACGAAGCCGAACGTCCCCCGGTAGCCGTGCAGCCACTCCCGCCGGTGCCGGTCCGCGGCCTCCCGGGCGGCCGCCGCGTCGGGGTCGTCCGGGTGCTCCAGCGCCCACTCGGCCAGCGCACCCGTCCACGCGAACTCGTAGTCGTCCCACTCCTGCGGGCTGCTCACGTAACCGGACACCGGTGTCCAGCCGTCCGCCAGCACCCGGTCCGTGGTGGTCGCCAGGTCCGCGTAGTCGTCCCGGGCCGCGCCCAGCCCGTCCAGGGCCGCCCGGGACGGCTCCCGCTCCCAGAAGCCCTCGCCGACCAGCACCCGCCCGCCCGGGGCCAGGTGCTCGCGGGCCGCCGCCAGCGTCGGCAGCAGCCCGCCGAAGGCGTGGGTGGCGCCCACGCACAGCACCAGGTCGAAGGGCTCGACCGAGCCGAACTCCCGCGCGTCCACGTGGTGCAGGCCGATCCGGCGCGCCACGCCGAGCACGGTCGCCGCCTCCCTGGCCCGGGTCAGCGCCGCCGCGTCCAGATCCACCCCCACCGCCCGCCAGCGCGGACGCGCCGCCAGCGCCCGGACCAGCCACGCCCCCTCGCCGCAGCCGAGGTCCAGCGCCCGGCCGTCCGCCGCCCCGGCGGTCGCGCGCTCCAGCAGCAGGGCCACCGACTCGTCCGTCAGCGGCGCCGCGATCGGGTGGTGGGCATGGGCGAGACGGGAGATCCTCTGGCGGTCCATTCGAGCAGTATGGAGCCAACCGGCCTGCCGTGCCCGCGAATTCGGGGCCCGGAACGCTCAGGCCCGCGAGTACGTCCGGCCCTTCCACGCCGCGCCCCGGCCCCGCCAGTGCTGCACCGCCGAGTCCACCGTCATCAGCAGGTACAGACCCGCCGTGAAGGGCAGCAGCAGCACGGCCGGCGCCGGCTGCCGGTAGTACCGCACCATCGGCAGGTAGGTGCCCGCCATCAGCGCCCAGGCCGCCCCGCCCGCCACCGCCACCGCCGGCGCCCCCGCGACCAGCCCGGCCGCCGCCGCCACCGGCGGCACCAGGTACACCAGCCCCAGCCCCAGCACCGTCCCGAGCAGCAGCAGCGGCGAATGCCGCAACTGGGCGTACGCGCTGCGCGACACCATCCGCCACAACTGCTCCAGCCGCGGGTACGGCCGGACGCTGTCCACCGCCCCGGCCAGCCCCAGCCAGGTCCGCCCGCCCGAGGACTTCACCGCCCGCGCCAGCGACACGTCGTCGATCACCGCACCCCGGATCGCGGCCACCCCGCCGGCCCGCTCCAGCGCCTCCCGCCGCACCAGCGAACAGCCGCCCGCCGCGGCCGCCGTCCGCCCACCGGGCCGGTTGCTCCAGCGGAACGGGTACAACTGCGCGAAGAAGTAGACGAAGGCCGGCACGATCAGCCGCTCCCAGCCGGTCTCCACCCGCAGCCGGGCCATCTGCGACACCAGGTCCAGTCCGTTGCTCTCCGCCGCAGCCACCAGCTCCGCCAGCGAGTCGGGCCCGTGCGCGATGTCCGCGTCCGTCAGCAGCAGGTACTCGACGTCCGGACCGGCCAGCTCCACCCCGTGCCGCAGCGCCCACAACTTGCCCGTCCACCCCGGGGGCAACGGGGGAGGAGTCGTGACGGTCAGCTCCAGCCCGTCCATCGTCCGCAGCTCCGCCGCCACCGCGCCCGTGCCGTCCGAACTGTGGTCGTCCACCAGGATCACCCGCGCCCGCCCCGGGTACTTCTGGGCCAGCAGCGTCGGCAGGCTCACCGGCAGCACCTGCGCCTCGTCCCGGGCCGGCACCACCACCGCCGCCTGCGGCCAGCGCACCGGCGGACGGCGCGGCGGCAACCGCACGTCGGTGCGCCAGAACAGCCCGTGGCAGCACGCCAACCAGAGCCAGACCAGCAGGGAGAACGCGGCGATCCACAACAGGACGGTCACTCCCGCAGTTTGCCGCAGAACCGGCCGGATCGGGCGGATCGACTAAAGTCTTGCCCCGTGAAGATCGCACTGATGGACTCCGGAATCGGCCTGCTGGCCGCCGCCGCCGCCCTTCGGAAGCTGCGCCCGGACGTCGATCTGGTGCTCTCCTCCGACCCGGCCTCGATGCCCTGGGGGCCGCGCACCTCCGAAGAGGTCACCGACCTCGCCCGCGGCTGCTCGCTCGCCGCCGCGGCGCTCGAACCGGACGCGCTGGTCATCGCCTGCAACACCGCCTCCGTGCACGCGCTCGCCACCCTCCGGGCCGAACTCGAACCCGGACTGCCCGTCGTCGGCACCGTCCCGGCGATCAAGCCCGCCGCCGCCCTCGGCGGCTCCGTGGCCATCTGGGCCACCCCGGCCACCACCGGCAGCGCCTACCAGCGCGGCCTGATCCGCGACTTCGGCGGCACCGCGGACGTGACCGAGGTGGCCTGCCCCGGCCTCGCCGACGCCATCGAACACGGCGACGACGCCGCCATCACCGCCGCCATCGCCGACGCCGCCGCCCGCACCCCCGCCGGCACCGCCGCGATCGTCCTCGGTTGCACGCACTACGAACTGGTCGACGACCGCATCCGCGCCGCCGTCGCCCCCACCGCCTCCCCGGCGCTCACCCTGCACGGCTCCGCCGACGCCGTCGCCGCCCAGGCCCTGCGCCGGGTCACCGACCCCACGCGCACCGGCGCCGGCACCATCACCGTGCTCCACGCCGGCGCCCCTGCCGCCCTCCCCCCGGCCGCACTCCTCTATCCCCAGGGGCGCACCCTCGCCGCCCTGATGCGCAGCACGCTGCCGGCGTGACCCTCACTCCCACCGCCACCGCCCTCGCGGAGCACTTCGCCCCCCGAGGAGCCGCTGACGAGCCCCCGCCGGGCCGCCATCGGGCCAATTTTCGCCCGCCGGCGGTCCGCCCTTCAGCCCGCGCGGAAGGCCACCGCAGCTGATCCCCATCCGGGGCAGCCGAGAGCAGGCTCTCTGTCATGAGTTGAGGGGCAAAT
This sequence comes from Kitasatospora sp. NPDC059817, assembly GCF_042731835.1. NCBI lineage: Bacteria > Bacillati > Actinomycetota > Actinomycetes > Kitasatosporales > Streptomycetaceae > Kitasatospora > Kitasatospora sp. NPDC059817. The sequence goes on from NZ_JBHWIR010000224.1 coordinate 6,134, forward strand.
CTTTGCCCTCCAACCTCCGGGGGTCGGTCGAGGAGTCCCGTGGTGGCCGGCCGTCCCGGTCTTCCGCGGAGGCTGCCTGTCCGGGGCGGCTGATGCAGGAAGTCGGCCTGTCCGACGGTCTGTGCCCGTGAGGCAAGGCCTTGCCCCACGGGCGGGTGGTTTGCCGCTGAGGCAGGGCCAAATTTCGCCCCCCAGAGGTCCGGTACCTCTCCCCGACAGGGCTCATTTTTGCCCCTGAGCGCTCCTGAGCGACCCTGAGTCCCTCTGCGTCCCCTCGCGCGCCCCGGCCGGTCAGGCGACGGCTTGGCGGCGCCAGCGGCGGTAGGCGGGTTCGAGGCCGGAGAGGATGGTGTCGAAGCGGCGGGTGCTGGTGGTGGAGTCGACCTGGAGGCGGCTGATCTGGAGCGGGTGGGAGGGGATGCGGGGGCCGAGCCGGTGGTCGGAGAGGAAGCCGAGGCGGTAGCCGAGCTCCTGGAGGACGGTTTCGGCACGCGGGTCGTGCCCGCCGTCCGGGTAGGCGAAGGCGATCGGGGGTTCGCCGAGCCAGCGGGTGAGGGCTTCGTGGGCGCCGGTGATCTCGGCGCGGACGGTGGCGTCGTCGCAGCGGCCGAGGCAGGGGTGCCCCTGGGTGTGGTTGCCGATGGCGACGCCGCCGTCGCGCAGGGCGAGCAGGTCGGCGGGGGTGAGCTGCTCCTGGCGGGGCGGGCGGCGGTCGGCGCTGACCCGTAGCTCGTGCAGGCTGCGCCGCCGGTCGGGGTCGGGCATGGCCTTGAGCCGGGGGAGCAGCTGGGAGGGGTGCCCGCAGTCGAGCGAGCGGGCACGGCCGCCGTGCCGGGCGAGGAAGTCGGCCTCGTGCCACCAGAAGGGGCGTTCGGTGCCGATGAGCTCGGAGATGACGAAGGCGGTGGCGGGGATGCCGCGGGCGTCGAGGGCGGGCAGGGCGTGGGTGAGGACGCTGCGGTCGGCGTCGTCGAAGGTGACCAGGACGCTGCGGGGCGGCAGCGGCCGCTGTTCGGTGACGGCTTGGAGGACGGCGGTGAGCGAGACCGGGGTGGCGAGTCTTCGGAGCCGGTCGAGCTGGGCGCCGAAGGACCGGTGGTCGGTGACGCCGTGGTAGGCGAGGACGGCGAGGCGTTGTGCGGCGCGGGCGCGGAACAGGGGTTGGACGGGGGCGAACCGCAGCCATTCGCCCCGCGCGTCCGGCCTGCCCCGGTCGGCGGTCGGGTGGCGGCGGGTGGCCGTCGGCAGCGGGCGCACGAACGGGACGGGCCTGGTGGGGGCCATGGAGATCGACGTGGTGGACTGGGACTGCGGCACGGTTCCCCCTCGGTCGCCGAGCGGCGTGGCGGTACCGCCGGAGGACGGAGTCCGGCCTCCGACTCCAGGCGGCGGCGGCTCCGCCTCCTGGGTATTCCGGTCCGCGGTGGGGGGCTCGCACCCTTCCCGCGAACGGCTCCTGGATCGCTCAATGCCATTGAGACCGCTGCACCGGGCGGATGGTTGTACCGGGGGGACGAGGATTTTTCGTGGACTGATGTGGACTGATGTGAACTGAATGTGGAGCCGGAATGCACGACCGGGGCCGGTCCGCGACCTGCTCGGGCGAGGTCGGCGGGCCGGTCGCACCGGGTGGTCGAACGTTCACTCCCTGCGGGCTGCCTCCGGCGTTCGCCGGGGGTACCTTGGGCTCATGGCAGATGCGGACCGTGATCCCTTCCACCTGCACGGCGCGACCAGGATGGCCCGTGCGTGGAGTGGTGGCGCCCTGGTCACCCACCAGCTTCTGCTGGCGGTGGTGGGTTTGGCCTGTCTCGCGCTGGGCATTGTGGTGGCGGTGATCGTTCCGGACAGTGACGGTCCGGCCTGGGCGATGGCGGTGGCGGGCTGTCTGGCCGCGGGAGTGCTGCTGCTCGGCCGGATCGCGTTCGGGCTGCTGCGTTACCGCCGGGGCGCCGCGCTCTAACCTCCTCAGCGACCGGCCGGCCTTCGGTGGACGGCTGTACTTCGATTGCCCTCGGCATTCCGAGCAGCAGATCGAGCAGCAGATCGAGCAATATTGGTCAGATCGACCGAATTTCGGCCTGTCGGACAATCCTCTGCCCACTTCTTTCACCATTCCCGGGCGACGACTCCAAGGCGCCTTTACTGTGAATGCGTTCTTGCGGCTCGACGGTGCCGTGGACTCGACGGTGCCGTGGAGGGGAAGAGATGGGCGGCAGCGCCACGTCCGATCCGGGCGGAGAACCCGGCAGGAAGCCGGACGGCGCACCGCGCACCACCGTGTCCGCCGGATGAAGCGCGGCGGGGACCTCGCCCTCGCCGCCCTGGCCGGGATCGTCGCGCTCCCGCTGGCCCTGGTGATCGCCGCCCTGCTCCGCTGCACGGCGCGCGGCCCGGTGCTCCTGCGGCTGACCCGGGCCGGACGGCACGGCCGGGAGTTCCAGGTCCTCCGCTTCCGGACCAGCCGGGGAGGACGGCTCGGCGTGCTGCTCCGCCGGACCGGCCTGGACGAGCTGCCCCGGCTGTGGAACGTCGCCCGCGGCGAGATGGGGGTGATCGGCCCCCGGCCCGTCCGCCCCGACCAGGTGGTCCGCTACTCCCGCCGCGAGCGCGGCCGGCTCGCCGTCCGGCCCGGGCTGACCGGCTGGGCCCAGCTCCAGGCCCGCCGCCCGCTCGCCCGGCCGGACTGGGCCGAACTCGACCTCTGGTACGTGGAGCACCGCTCGCTCCGGCTCGACCTGCGGATCCTCGGGCTGACCGTGCTGGCCCTGCTGCGCCCGGAGGGCGGCCTCGCACGATGAGCCACCGACGTCGCGGGTCGCACGTCGGTGGCGGCGGCCCGGGAGCCTGCCGGACAGGGCCTAGGCTGCGGCGTATGGCCATTCCCCCGTTCCTCGCCGATCTCCGCGCCCTGGTGGGCACCCGCCCGCTCTGGCTGACCGCCGTCGTCGCCGTCGTCCTGGACGACCACGGCCGGGTGCTGCTGGGCCGACGGGCCGACGACGGGAGGTGGGCGCCGGTCGGCGGCATCCTCGATCCCGGCGAGCAGCCCGCCGACGGCGTGGTGCGCGAGTGCCTGGAGGAGACCGGGGTGGTGGCCGTGCCCGAGCTGCTCGCCTCGGTCACCGTCTCGCCGCAGGTCACCTACCCGAACGGCGACGTGACGCAGTACCTGGTGCTGACCTTCCGGTGCCGGGCGGTCGGCGGCGAGGCGAGGGTGAACGACGACGAGTCGCTGGAGGTCGGCTGGTACCCGCTGGACGGGCTGCCGCCGATGATCGAGGTCGAGCACGAGCGGCTGCGCCACGCGCTGGAGTGCGAGGGGTCGGCGGTCTTCGTGTGGGAGGGCAAGGAGCGCCCCTGACCGGCGCACGGCGGACGGTCCGCATCCTCGCCTCCCCTCCCCGGGCGGGCCGGGAGTCCGGACCCTTCGCCGATGGTAGCCGTCCGGTCACCCCGGGTGGGGGGAATTCGCGAGGCCGCTCAGCCCTTGCGCTGCCGGTAGGCCTCCTCCGCGGCGTCCAGGACGGCGGCGAGGTCGCCGCCCGCGGTGGCGGTGGCGGTGGCCGCGACCGCGCCCTCGACGAACGGCGCGTTCGCGAAGCGGACCGGGAACGGGAGGCCGTGCTCGTCGGCGTCGGACAGCAGGGCGCGCACGGTGGTGACGGCGCTGCCCAGGTCGGCGAGCACCACGACCCCGTGGCCCTGGTCGACCCGGCGGGTGGCGGCGGCCACCAGGACCGCGCTGATGCCGGGACCGCCCTGGTCCCCGCCGGTCGCGGCGATCGGGGCGGGGGAGTCGGATCCGGTCAGTGCGAGCGCGAGGGCGCGCACCGCGATGGCCAGTTCCTGGCTGTGCGACACCAGGACGATCCCGACCCGGCCGTGCGCGGGGGGCCGGCCGGAGGCGGGCCGGGGCAGCGTGGCGGGCGCGGGTGGCGTGCGGGGCGCCGGGGGGTGGGCCGAGGGGGCGTCGGAGATGGGGATGACATCGGCGCGGGTGCCGTCCCGGCGGCTCATCGGCTGCTCCCTCTGGGCGGTGGCGGGTGGTGGTGGGCGGTGCTGGGCGAGGTGGTGCGGGCCGCGTCCGGTGCGCATCGGGTTCGCGGGGCCGGGGCGGGCCGTCGAGGGCCGTCGAGGGCCCGTGTACGGCCGGCGGGGGTGGTCCCCCGCGCTGCCAAGCACTCTGGCAGCTCCGGTGGCCCCCGTCGGGCGGGACACGCGTTGAGCGGGCCTCCTGCGGCGTCCGGGCCCGGCTGGTGGAGTCCTCGTCAACCCGCTGACCGGGGCGGGCGGGTGTGGTTAGGCTGGCCGGGAAAGCCGTCGGGAGGAGACCGGGTAGTGGCAGTCAACAGTGGGATCGACGTGGAGGCGGGCGGCGCGGAGCCGCAGCTGGCGCCGAGCGGGAAGCCGAAGGTGGACTTCAGCGGGGCGAAGTGGCTGTGCAGCAGCCAGGGCGTCGGGGATGTCCAGATCGCGTTCGTGGACGGGTACATCGGGATGCGGGACGGCCGCCAGGAGGACGGTCCGGTCCTGGTGTTCACGCCGGGGGAGTGGCGGGCCTTCGTGCTCGGTGCCCGGGACGGCGAGTTCGACCTCACCTGAGCCACCGTCGCACGACCGCGGAGCGGGTCCCGGC